>CAZZCI010000079.1:3306-9466 GCA_964653015.1 uncultured Rhodothermales bacterium | reverse complement strand
AACTCGAACGCCACCTCCTCGAATGTCATCCAGATCCTGAATCGAGTTCAGGACAGGCAAGCGATCATCAGCGATTATCACCATCTCAGGTTGTGTGCATAGACTAGCTTAGCCAAGGGGGGATATGTCCATAGGATCACGCCTGCGGCGAAGCTCGAAGACAGAGGGGGTTTGAGCGGGTTGCGATGATGTAACCCACATGTCAATCACTTAACATCTTACCGCTACCTAATGTTGTCATCTTGAGCGGAGCGGCTCTGCCTAAGTAGATCAGCAAAAATACACTTACACCTTTGTCATCGCGAGGAGGGAGCCTGCGACCGACGCGGCGCTGTGAGCGCTAGCGAACGAGTACTTCCTCCCTGCGGTCGGGGCGCTTCGCTCCGACCGCAATGACAAGGACGTGAGTTAGTTTAGGTACGTTAGAGGGTACATGCGTTACCCGAAGATTGACCTGTGACACAGCACTAAAGCACTAAAGCAGAATCACGCGCGACACATATCAGCGCGTACGCAGGTCTTGTACGCGTCGTACCAGCGCTACCACAAACCCAATCGAGAGCATGATGAAGCCAATCCAGACCAGACTGATAAGAGGTTTGACACTAGCCTGCACCACTACCCAATCATCAGGCATCACCTCGACCCCGTCAATTGCGAAGTTTGCTTTGCCAGAGTCCACATCCATTTGAGTGAAGGCCAGACGGATGTCCCAGTCCTCTATCTGGGCTTCCACATAGCGTTCGGTTCGGTCTTCAGCCACCATGTACACCGGATCGAGCGAGCGAGTCTCGCCAGTCTCCAGATCCGTCATCTCGATGAGCGCCGCTACCGCCAAGCGCGTATCGTCGGGCACCTCATGCTCGGGCAGATCCAGATTAAAGCCGCGGAAAGCAATTGCGTACTGTTCGTTTCCGATAACCGTAGAATCGCCTTGTGCCAACTGGAACTCGCCGCCAGTAACATCGGGGTCGTCGTCAATACCCGTGGCGGCACGTGGAGTAACGGCCACAAACAGGTCCTGCTCAAAGAACTTCTTCACGCCGGGGTGCATGAACCACTGCCCATCGTCATCTTCGTAGGCTTCGGGGCGCAAGGTATAACTACGGTCTTGTCGATCGGTGATGTCAAGGATGAATTCATCGCGTCCGTAGTCATTCACATCACGCTCTCGGTACGTGACCTGGTATCCGCTTACCACACGCGTTTCGCCTTTAGCGAGCACAAAATTCTCACGTGCATTATTTTCGACGTCTTCCGTGGTCCGGATCTGATCGAGTAGCGGCAGCGCGCGGTCGAACGAGCTTGACGCCACGATACCTAACATCATAATGGCAAATCCGATGTGTGTAATGGCTCCTCCAGCCATACGCGGATTTCCTTTGCCAATGCGCCATAGCACCATGCCGTTGCCAAAGAGGGAAAAGAAGGCCCCAAAGACAAGCATAAGCAGCATGAGGGCGTATCCATACGTATCCCAGAACACGCCAAGGCCTTCGGTGAAGCCCGCCTGGGCGAATTCTTGCACTGGCATATCAGCGGGCAGGATGACGGTTTGCTGCGCAAACGGCGTGAGCACGAGAATAGCAATCGTGGCCACTGCTGCCGCGGCTAGCGGCTTAATCACAATGCGGTTCAGATCATTTACGCCCATCTTATTCCACCACATAAGCTGGCCAATGCCCGCCAGGAAGACCAGCCCGATACTTAGCGGCAGCGTCCACCGGTTGTAGAACTCAATAGGCACGGTGGAGGGGGCATCCTGGAAAATACGACCAAAGATGGGCGAGCTGGTGCCCAAAATCACTACGGCGCTAATGGTACACAGAATCATTGCCCCTGAGAAGATCATGAACTCGCGCGAAATGATACGCGGTTCTTTCTTCGGCGTGGGCAACTCCGGATACCGCCACGCAAAGAGGCCAAGCCCCAGCACCGCCATCGACACGATCCAGAGCAGTAGTTGGTTGTACAGCCCCAGGTCTACGAAGGAGTGAACTGACACATCCCCCAAGATGCCACTACGTGTTAGAAAGGTGGAGTACACCACAAAGATGTACGCCAGAATACTTAGGATGAGTGCCGCTTTGTGGCTAGAACCGCTCTTCTTTTGCACGAGCATGGTGTGGAGCGCCGCCACCCCCAGCAGCCACGGCACCAGCGAGGAGTTTTCCACGGGATCCCACGCCCAGTATCCGCCAAACGAAAGCGTGATGTATGCCCAGTAGCCTCCCAGTGCAATGCCCAGTCCAAGTGTGAGCACAGCAAAGATGGTCCACGGCAGTGCCGGGCGCACCCACTGCGTGTACTTTCGTTTCCAGAGGGCTGCACAAGCAAAGGCGAAAGGCACCACCATCGACGAAAAGCCCAAAAAGAGCACCGGAGGGTGAATGGTCATCCATGGGTTTTGAAGCAGGTCGTTCAGCCCTTGCCCGTTGGCTGGAATGAAGTGCGGGTTATCCTGAAAAATAGGCGCTTCCGGAAATTTCTCGCCCAGCGTCATGAACGGGGATGCGCCAATCGGAAACGACCCAAACTGCAGCCCAACGACCATGGCAAGGAGTGCAAACTGGCAGAACGCCACAACGGCCATGACCGGCGCCTCGTAGCGGCGCTTTACGTAGCTAATGAGAAGCCCACCGGTGACACACATCGTAAGGATCCAGAACAGAAAGGACCCTTCTTGCCCGGCCCAAAATGCCGAGATGAGATAACGCAGCGGCAGGTCGTTTGAGGTTTGCTGGTACACATACGCATACTGGTATTGATGCGTGAGCAGCAGAAACCACAAGATGCCCGAGGCAATGAGCACCGCCGCCGACATCGCGCCCCACGACCAGCGTCCGGTGCGCGTCCAAAAGCGTTTTTCGTTCGAATTGGAAGACTGGGCTGCCCAGAAAAAGGTTAGCCCGGATAAAGCGCACGTAACGAACGCGGTGATAATGAAGAGCTCCCCGATCGTACCGATCATAATACAGCAGGCAGGTGTCGTAAGAGAGTGGGGCTGTTGGTATTTTGGAAACTGCACGATGAGGTGCAGTTCCTGTCTTTACAGGCGCCTAACGCCTTCCAGCGCCGTATTCATGTTAATTTGCGGCTGCCTCGATCACCCGAAAGGAGAGGAGCGTATCGCCTCATTGCGTGTTCTTGCGCATGCGCAGTCGGTACGCTGTGGCCATCAGATACACGGTATAGATGCTAAGCGCAACCCAGGCCCAGAGCCCCAACTGATGCCAATCGGCGTGCGGATGCAGTAGTTCAGCGTATGCCTGCGGCGGTCCATACCACGCCTGGCACGCGGGGGCTGCGTCGCTTCCAAAGGCACATGGAAGAAGTGGAATCATGGAGAGCAGCCCAGCTACCGAGTAGATCACAGCAAAGTACCACCAGACCCGGTACAGGCGCGCCAGTCGGGTCGTGGCTTGAGGAAGTGGGCGCTTCCACACGGCCCCAATATCGCCTCGCCATAGCACCAGTGGAACGACCGCGCGGGCCACAAAACTGGTTGCAAAGCCCATCGTCATTTCGGCAATCCACAGGTATACGGTGATACCCAAAAGCGCAGCCGCTCGCCAGTATGCAAGGAGCCGTTTACGCACCGGCGGTTGGTTCCACGATGCCAGCAGCATAACGAGCGGCACTACAATGAGCATTACCGTCGCAAAGGCAAACTCAGCGTAGGCTACGCGATACCATGCATCAGCATCCATAAGACAGGGAACCAGAATCGAAAAAACGGGCGTCTGTGACATTCCTGCTCGGTCTGTCGGGTTCCGCCCCCTTAAATCAGCCCCGTATGCATTCGTCCATCTTGTGTTGTACCTTACGGTTCCGATCCCATTAGCTTCAAACCAATCACCGGTTTTACTATGCTACGAACGGTCCTTGTATCGTGTGCTGGCCTTCTTTTTGGAGCCTTTGTCTTTGCCGGATGCGCTCCTGATTCCGACGAGTCGCCTGAGGATATAGAAACTGATCCGCAAGCCGCATTCTGGAGTAACATGCAGGAGCAGTGCGGCAATGCCTATGAAGGGGCTCTAGAGCGGGAGCCCGAGGGCGACGAGATGCTCGACGGCGATGAGTTGCTGATTGCCCACTGGCGCGTGTGCGAAGACAATCGCATGGAGATCCCGTTCCACATCGAAACCGAGGACGGTTGGGATCGCTCGCGCACCTGGATCTTAACACGCCACGACGATAGCATCGAAATTCGCCACGACCATCGCACCGAAGATGGCGAAGACGATGACGTTACCATGTACGGCGGGTTTACCGAAGCCGCGGGCACTGAAATGCGGCAAGAGTTTCTCTCGGAAGAGCGCACCGAAGAAACCGGCATCTGGCGGGGCTGGCGACTGGAGATTGAGCCGGGCGCCCGCTATAGCTATGGTACGGTTCGCGGCGACGAGTGGAGTTGGCGCGTTGACTTTGACCTCTCTGAAGCCGTCGATACGCCTCCCGCTCCGTGGGGCCATGAAGACACCAACGCAAACGAAGACGACGCGTAACGACGTACACTGCACATTTTGCGTTTTCCCTCATCTTGAATTCAATATAGCACAATGCGCATCCAATCAATTTTTGTTGGCGGAGTGGTAGTGGGCGTGCTCAGTACGTCGTACCTCTCGCTTATTAATCTTCTGTGCTGTGCAGGCGTGATCGCGGGCGGGTTTGTTGCTTCGTGGCATTACATCACGACAAGCAACACATCCATTGACCCGGTTGAAGGGGCTACCCTGGGTGCTGGTGCCGGTGTAGTTGGATCACTGCTTAGCGCAGGATTCGACTGGATCTTGCGTCCCTTAGGCCTTGACGGCGAATCCATCATGGAAAATTTTGCCGAAAGCATGTCGGGCATGAGCATGGAAGATTTTATGCAGGGCCAAGAGCAAGCAGCAATGCAAGAGCCCGGCATGGGGGCCCTCTTGGTGGGGCTCATTATGGGAGCCATTCTCTGGGCTGTGTTTGGGGCTATTGGTGGCGCCCTGGGGGGCTCGCTGCTCAGCGGTGACGACGACGCTGACGCCGACGTAGATACCCGCGAAATGCCCGATGACGATCGGTCTTGGTAACTACCGTCGCTGTCTACCTCTCCCCCTACCCGCTGACGATCCCATTGCATGCTTTACCTCGTTCCCACTCCCATCGGCAACTTGGCCGATATGACCTATCGCGCCGTAGACACGCTCAAATCGGTCGATTTAATTGCGTGCGAGGATACGCGCACCTCGGGCGTGCTCCTGAATCACTACGGCATCAACACGCCCACAACCAGCTTTCACGCCCACAATGAACACGACAAAACGCGCCACCTGGTCAAACGCATGCGGGCGGGACATGACATTGCTCTCATCAGTGATGCCGGCACGCCGGGCATCTCTGATCCGGGGTTTTACCTGACGCGTGCCTGCCACGAACGAAGCATCCCGGTCTCGGCCTTGCCGGGCGCTACTGCTTTTGTGCCCGCCCTAACTGCTAGTGGACTGCCCAGCGATCGCTTTGTGTTTGAGGGGTTCTTGCCTCGCAAAAAAGGGCGCCAAACCCGCCTGAAAGAGCTGTCAACCGAGCCGCGCACGCTCGTTTTTTACGAGTCGCCGTATCGGCTTATTCGCACACTGCGCGACCTGTCGAACGCCCTCTCGCCTGGCCGGCTGGCCGCCGTGGCACGCGAAATCAGCAAGATGCACGAAGAACTGCGGCGCGGCACGCTCGACGAACTACGCAAGTATTTTGCGGGTCAGTCGAAGGTGCGCGGTGAGTGCGTTATTGTGGTGGATGGGGCATAGTGCTGTGTCACAGGTCAATGTTTGGGTAACACATGGCCCCCTAACGTACCGAGAATAACTCACGATCTTGTCATTGCGAGCGCAGCGACGCAATCTCATGCCATCAGGTCGGGTGCAACTGTCCAATCAACGGCATGAGATCGCCCCCCAGGAGTACTCGGGCTACGCCCAGCGCCGCGTCAGTCGCAGGGAAGAAGTGCTTTTAGAGTGCACGCGACGGGCCCCACCCGGAGCACGCCGAGCCATCTCCCCGGCGTTCAGCAGACGCTGGGCGATTCAGCGGCCCTGCTAGACGGAGCCGCTCCGCTCAGGATGACATCATTAAAGCGGGTTGCGCCCAGGCGTCTAAACATACCGGACAATCGGGGACTCGG
>CAZZCI010000079.1:0-3206 GCA_964653015.1 uncultured Rhodothermales bacterium | reverse complement strand
CATTAAAGCGGGTTGCGCCCAGGCGTCTAAACATACCGGACAATCGGGGACTCGGAGGCACAGGGAGGAAGAACACGAAGCCCCCCACCTTCACAGTCTCCTCATCGTACATGCGGTCTGATGTGCTTTTCTCGGGCGGGCACCATGGATCCGTCGGCTGTGCACTGCATTGATGTGTACGGCGCGCTCTTGCCTTCAGCTACCGGCACAGCGTTTCCCACCGCCTGACCCACTTACTGTTCGTACTCCTGTCTCTGTAGCTTTTGCCATCTGCATGAATTGGTCGCGTCTTGATCGGGTTCTTCCCGGGGTCGTCTTCACATTTGCATTGGTGCTGTATGCACTGACTGTAGCCCCCACCGTCTCGTTCTGGGACCCGGGCGAACGCATCGCGGTATCGAACACCCTGCAAATCCCGCACCCGCCTGGAGCTCCGTTCTACATGCTGATCGGGCGGTTCTTTTCGATGTTCGTGCCCACCGAGTACGTGGCTCTATCGATCAACCTGATCTCCGTGCTCTCCAGCGCCTTTGCGGTGCTGTTCACCTATCTCATCATTCTTCAACTGATCCGGGAATGGCGCGGCCCAAAATCCGGCTGGAGCCCGGATGTACGCATCGGAGCCTATGTTGGAGCGGTAGTGGGAGCACTCACCCTGGCGGTGTCTGACTCGTTCTGGTTCAACGCCGTGGAGGCCGAAACCTACGCCCTCTCGACGTTCTTCACCACGCTCTGTGTGTGGCTCGCGCTAAAATGGAGCGAGTACGCTCGTGCTGAAGACCGGGCACTGGCCCGAGGCGTACGCCACGTGCTAGGCACCAAATCCGAACGGTGGCTGCTCGTAATTGCATATCTGTACGGGCTGGCCATTGGAATCCACCTGTTGAGCTTGCTCTCGCTGTTCTTCGTCGCGCTTATCGTGTTCTTTCAGCGCTACGACCAACCCGACTGGAGCACAGCAACACGGCTGCAGTACCTGGCGCTAACGGGCGGTGTGGCCTCCGGAATCTTCTTGCTGCTCTACCCCGGCATCATTCAGGGCCTGCCCTCACTGCTGGGGGCCACAAACACGCCCCTGCTGGTGCTAACCATCATCTTGGGCGGCGTGGCCTATGGCGTGTACATCACGCACACCAAGCGCATGCGCATCGCAAACTTGCTCTTCCTGTACATCGCCCTGGCGCTTATTGGCTACTCCTCGTACGCGCTCATTCCCATCCGGAGCGATATCGACCCGCCGATTGACCAGAACGACCCGTCCTCCATTGAGGCGTTTATCTCGTACATGGGACGCGAGCAATATGGCGATCGGCCTCTCTTCCGAGGCCCCACCTACGATGATCGCCTCGGCCAGGTAGACCGCGACTCCGATGCGCTCTTCCCCCGCCGCTGGTCGCCCGACCCGCGTCATGGACAGGTGTACGATCAGTATAACTCCGATCTGTCGTTCTTCCTGCACCACCAACTCGGGAAGATGTACACCCGCTACTTCCTGTGGAACTTTGCAGGGCGCGCCTCGGACGTGCAAGATGCCCCCGCGGCCACCGGCATATCGTGGATCGACCCGCCCGAAGCAAGCGCCGAACTGGTAGGGCAAACGCCCAGCGAACAAGCCGGACGCAGCGTCTACTTTGCGCTGCCGCTGCTCCTTGGGCTGTTTGGCATCTTCTATCACTTTACGTGGGACTGGCGCCGGGCCTCCGCTGTGGCGGTGCTGTTCTTTATGACCGGCGTTGCGATCATTCTGTATCTCAACCAAACGCCGTTTCAACCCCGCGAGCGCGACTATTCCTATGCCGGAAGTTTCTTTGCCTTCAGCTTATGGGTGGGCCTTGGCGCTACGGGACTTTTGCATCTGCTCAAGGATAGCCTCAACGACAAGCTACCCGATCTTAAGCGACAGGCCAGCCTGTGGGCTGCCGGAGCCGCCATCTTACTGGCCGTACCCGGCTGGATGCTCACCCAAAACTACGACAACCACGACCGCTCGGGGCGCTACCTGGCGCACGACTACGCCTACAACATGCTGAACAGCGTAGACGAAAACGCCATTCTCTTCACCAACGGCGACAACGATACCTTTCCGCTGTGGTACTTGCAAGAAGTAGAAGGCGTACGTCGTGATGTGCGTGTGGTGAATCTCTCGCTCCTGAACACCTCCTGGTATCTGCGACAACTGAAGCACAACCAGGCGCGCGATTCAGCACCGCTCCCCATGTCGCTAAGTGATGAACAGATCGAAAACATCCGCCCGCGCCCGTGGGATGCCCAAGACGTGGCCGTTTCCGTGGATACCGAAACGGTACTCCACAACAACGTAGTACACCCCTCCGATTCAGCCAATGTCAGCTCGCCCATGCGATGGCACCTGGAGGGCCGCCCGTTTGACCAGCAAAGCAATATGCTGCAGATCGCGGATATCGCCGCATTTGACATTGTACGTAGCAATGCGGAAGAAGGCTGGGAGCGCCCCATCTACTTTGCCGTGACCGTGGCCGGAAGCGGGCGCATCGGTCTCGACGACTACCTGCAGCTTGAGGGCCAAGCCTACCGGGTTGTACCGGTAGAGCACGACATCCGATTTGGACGTGTAATCCCCGAAATCATTGAAGAACGGATGCGCGACTTCCGCTATCGGGGGCTCGACGATCCAACGGTTTATCATGACGAAAACGCCCGTCGCATGGCCGACGGATATCGCCTGTTCACCACCCACATGGCCGAACAATGGGCGCAGGATGATCCCGAAGCAGCCCGCGAGTTCCTAGATGCGTTCGTAGCGCGCGTGCCGTTCGAAACGATCGCCGGAAACGTGCAAAGCTATGTGCTCACAGCACAAGCCTATGAAGCAATGGGAGCCACCGATCGTGTAGCCGACATTATGGTGGATCTGGAGCCGCTCGTCTTCGATGAGCTGCGCATGGCACGCGACACGCAAGAGTTTCTCTTTGCACTTCAGTTTGCCGGATCCGTACGGATGAGCTATCTCGACGCCAACCGCCCCGAGAAGGTCGATGCCTTCGATGAGGCATTCGATGCGCTCCGTCCGCAGCTTCCGTATGACATCCCACAGGAGATCATGCGCGACTATGGACTTGCTGATGACATAGGCCCCGAAGACGTGCCCGATGATTTGCCCGAAGGTCTTCCCCAAGAGACGCCACAGCAGATGCCTCCAGCTGCCCCCACCCCGTAACCGTGCATCT
>CAZZCI010000078.1:4115-9531 GCA_964653015.1 uncultured Rhodothermales bacterium | reverse complement strand
GAGCGTTCGCCTCACACGCGAAAGGTCCCTGGTTCAAATCCAGGAAGGCCCACAACGCATCTCTCTATGTGTCTGTTGATCAACTCTTTACCCAAACAAAAGTAGCACACAGGAAGAACGGCTTCCCCTGTTGAGACGGGTACGCGTCGCGGTTGGGCCCGCTCAAAAGTATGGTCTGCTGATGTGCGTTTTTCCCCGTACGGCACAGCTCGCCCTTCACATCAAAATTGCTTCAATCAGAAAAGAAGCCTGCAAAGACATCGTGGGCTTCCTATCTTAAAGCCTATCCGCTCTTTCCCCTTTGTGTACTGGTTCCATGGCTGCTTCAACGTCTCCTGTGCCAACTTCCCTACCACATGCCCCCGATGTTACCCCCGAGCTGGCCATTGAGCACGGCCTCACCCACGAAGAATACGAATGGATCGTTGCGTTTCTAGATCGCACGCCCACCTTCGTTGAGTTGGGCATCTACTCGGTGATGTGGAGCGAACACTGCTCATATAAAAACTCGCTGGCGCTCCTCAAGACGCTGCCCAACGAAGGGCCTGACCTACTCGTAGAAGCTGGCGAAGAAAACGCTGGGCTCATCGATTTTGGAGACGGTCTCGGTATTGCCTTCAAGGTCGAGAGCCATAACCATCCCTCGGCTGTGGCCCCCTATCAGGGAGCTGCCACCGGCGTGGGCGGCATCCATCGGGACATTTTCACGATGGGGGCTCGCCCCATTGCGGCACTCGATTCGCTGCGCTTTGGCTCGCTTGAGGATGACCGCGTGCGCTACCTGCTCGACGGCGTTGTGCGGGGCATTGGCGACTACGGCAACTCCTTCGGCGTGCCTACCGTAGCGGGCGACGTGTACTTCGACGATGCCTACGCCGGCAATCCGCTTGTGAATGCAATGAGCGTCGGCACCGTGCAGGCCGATGCCATTGCATCAGCAGCGCCGCAACACGCCGGAAGCGCCGTCTACATCGTGGGCGCTTCCACCGGTCGCGATGGCATTCACGGAGCCACGTTCGCCTCAGAGGAGATTTCTGAAGAGAGCGAGGATAAGCGTCCCAGTGTGCAGGTGGGCGACCCGTTCACCGAAAAACGGCTGCTCGAAGCCACCCTCGACGCCATCAAAGCCGATGTGGTGGAGGCCATTCAGGATATGGGGGCGGCAGGTATCACAAGTTCGTCGTTTGAGATGAGCGCTTCAGGCGAATGCGGCATGGAGCTTCACCTCGACCGCGTGCCCGTCCGCGAAACCAACATGACGCCCTACGAAATCATGCTCTCTGAAAGCCAGGAGCGCATGCTCGTTGTATGTGACCCGGACGATGCCGAGGAACTCGTGAGCATCTACGGTCGGTGGGATCTGCAGGCCGAGCGCGTGGGCACAGTCACCGATACCAACCGCGTGCGCCTCTACTGGCATGACACGCTTGTGGCCGATCTTGACGCGGCCCACCTCGATTCGGGTAGCGGCGCCCCGGTGTATGAGCGCGAAACGGAGCGTCCTGATTATCTGGAACAGACCCGCGCATTCTCGCCCGATTCTCTTTCAGACTGCACGCCCGACACCGCGCCGACAGTCCTTCATGACTTGCTCGCAGCCCCTAACATTGCCTCCAAGCAGTGGGTGTTTGAACAGTACGACACCATGGTGCGCACCAACACCGTGGTAGGCCCCGGCCCCAGCGATGCTGCCGTCCTACGCATCAAAGACACCGGCAAAGGGCTCGCCGTGAAAACTGACTGCAACGGGCGATACGTCTATCTGAATCCACGCCGGGGGGCGGCTATTGCCGTATGCGAGGCAGCGCGCAACGTCACCTGCGCCGGCGGCATCCCCCTTGCCATTACCAACTGCCTGAACTTTGGCAATCCGTACAAGCCCGAGGTGTACTGGACGTTTGCCGAAACCATTGCGGGCATGAGCGATGCGTGCAGCGCGCTCGAAACGCCGGTTACCGGTGGAAACGTCTCGTTCTACAACGAGCACCCCGAAGGCGCCGTCTACCCCACGCCAACCATCGGTATGGTGGGACGTGTAGATGACATCCAGACGCATCCCACCACTGCTGCGGTGCAAACGCCGGGGGATGTGCTGTTTCTGCTCCATCCCGAAGGACAAGCCTACCCCAACGACATCGACGGATCGGAGTATCTGGCCACCATCCACGACCAGGTTACCGGTGATGCGCCCCGGCTCGTGCTCGACGAGGAGGTGGCTGTGCAGCGCGCCATGCAACGCCTCATCCGCAGCAAAATTGTGCAGCACGCACACGATGTATCCGACGGCGGGCTGGCCGTGTGCCTGGCCGAGTCGGCTATTCATGGAGACTGTGGCCTGTCGGTTACGCTGGACTGGCCCACCAGCACCCGCGCCGATGCCGCCCTGTTCGGAGAGGCCCAGTCGCGTATCGTGTTCTCTACCACCGAGGCTGAAGCCGCCTCTGTATCCTCCGTGGTTGAGGATCTCCCCGGAGTGACGGCGCACCGTATCGGACGCGTAGAAGGCGAAGCCGTACGCATCCAGGATGCCGACGATACCATCTGGATAAACACCGCCGTGCGCACCCTCAAAGACGCCCACGAAGATACGCTACCTGCATATATGAACGCCGAACATGAAGCTACGTCGGCTCATTGAGAACAAACACACACAAGGAATCCATTCCACAGGCCACAGGTACATATAACCTGTAATGACAGCGCCCAATCGATGGGTAGCCTCTGATGTGTAACATCCGGAGGCGTTGCGCATCGTAGAACCAACTTCGCTCATTTGCTTGCCCAACCGCTTGCTGCTATGGATACGCCGACCAACGGACACGCGCCCGATCTTTCCGCTTTTGATGGCATTGATGAAACCGATGCCGAAATGCGTCAGGTCGTTATTGTGGGAACCGGTCCGGCTGGATGGACAGCGGCCCTGTATGCCTCGCGTGCCAACTTAGAGCCGCTCGTGTTCATGGGTCCGGAGCCCGGCGGGCAGCTTACTACCACCACAGATGTAGAAAACTATCCCGGCTATCCGGAAGGCGTCATGGGGCCCGACATGATGCAGGACTTTCAGGCCCAGGCTGAGAAGTTTGGAGCCGAGTCGCGCTACGGGGTCGTTACGCACGTCGACTTTAGCGAGCGTCCGTACCGGCTTTTGATCGACGAGGAAACCGTTGTGTACGCGCAGGCCGTCATTATTGCCACCGGGGCGTCGGCCAAGTACCTTGGGCTCGAAAACGAACAGCGCCTGCTGGGCCATGGGGTGTCTGCCTGTGCAACATGCGATGGCGCGTTCTTTCGCGATGAAACCGTAGCGGTGGTGGGCGGTGGCGATAGCGCCATGGAGGAAGCCATGTTCCTCACCAAGTTTGCCAACGAGGTGCGCGTCATCCACCGTCGCGACGAGCTGCGGGCCTCTCAAATCATGCAGGAGCGTGCATTCGACAATGACAAAATCACGTTCGTCTGGGATACCGAGGTTGTGGATGTACTCGGTGACAACGAAGTCGAAGGCATTCGGGTTATCAACAATAACACCGAAGAAACCTACGTCATGGATGATGTGACGGGGCTGTTCATTGCCATTGGCCACACGCCCAACACGGGTCCGTTTGAAGGCTGGCTGGATATGGATGAAAACGGGTATATCGAAACGAAGCCGGATTCTACTTACACCAATATCCCTGGCGTATTTGCTTCGGGCGATGCGCAGGATCACGAATATCGGCAGGCGGTAACCGCGGCGGGCACGGGCTGCATGGCGGCTATTGACGCCGAGCGCTGGTTGGCCGAGCATGGTACCATTGAAAACGTGCGCACCGAAACTGAATATCACGCCACCCCGGCGGAGTCATCGAATCCGGCATAACCATTGCCGGTACAGCAAGTCCATAAGATGTCTCATGAACGAATAAGAGATTCCGTGTTGTATTCGCGCCCTATTCGGGCTTTGTGCGTATGCCTCATCGCTTTTTTTCTGGTACTGGCTGGATGTGCAGAGGACAATCCGCCGTCTGACACCGAAGAGGCCGCTGCGCCGGTTGCTGCTGTTGAGGACACGACTCCGTCTCCAATGCTTGACGACAGCGAAGACCTAGACGCCCGGCTTGCCAACCTGTCAGCAGCTGCCGAGGTAAAAAAGGCGCTGGCCCGCGACCGGGAGCTGCGGCAGTTTGACTTTGACCCAGCGGTTGAAGGGGGCAGGCTTGTGGTGCGCGGCGATGTGGATACTGAAGCGCAGTATGACCGCACCGCACAGGTAGCCCAGCGTGTTCTAGAGGGAGTTGCCATCACAAACAATGTGACCGTGCTGGGCGAGGCGATATCACGCGACGCCCCCGGACCGCCTGAAACGGTGGTACGCAATGAAAGCAGCTCTCTCGACAACCAAACTGGACTGCAAACGCCGAACGCCCCCGGCTCCACACTTCAGCGGGGGCTCCCGTCTCCCTGACGGGATGGTTTGCAAGCAGCCCCCGGCTATGGGGTTCACGGGGATTGCGCTTTCCCGTTATCCATCTCGTTTGCGAATCGACATCAGTTGGTGTCGTTTAGCGTCCAGTTGTAGGGCTGATCGTCAAGGGTAAAGGCACCGGTACGAAGACGCTCGGCGACGGAGGAGTTCTGCACCCAGTCGGCCAGCGTCTGCTGCACCTCCGCATCCGTCGCTCCAAAGTCGTCTGGATACCAGCGCACGATCTGTGAGACGGGCAGGGGGACGCCGGATTCAGCCGCCTCGATCAGCGGAGCCAAGAACTCTGACGCCTGCTCGGCCAGCTGTTCATCAAGGCGCGCCCCTCGGTAGGCCTCCTGCCGCAGAGGCGGACAGCTTACGGCAGCGCAGACCAATGCAAAGTGATATCCGGGCCCTTCAAAGAGAGGGGCGACTTTGGTATACTGAATCTCGTCGAGCGAGCGCTCGCGACCGGCTACCAAGCCCACGGGCTCCTCAAACGGATTGACTTCTGACGTTTCGGCGGTGCTCCCTGGCGTGGTTTCCCAGATGGTCTGAATCGGGTAGTGGTCGAGCACAAACGCAATGGCCAATGCATTGTAGGCGTTGATCCAGAACGCCCGCTGCTCCGATTCGGAAAGCGCATCGGGGGTGGCTGTTGCCAGCGCCTCCAGATATGGATCGAGCGCTTCGGCTCGGTTGGCGTTGAGCGCCTTGTAATCGACATGGCCGTGGTCATCTACGTAGGTGGCAAGCAGATCGTCGAACACCGAGGCGTGTGCGGGCTCGTGGTCGGACTGCGCATAGGCCGGCCCTCCCGCCAAAAGCAGGGCCGCGATCAGCAGCAAAAGGCGCATGGGGGATCGGTACTGTTGATAGGGCACAAATGATAGGGCACAAACGAAGAAGCAATGGACGGCGGGCGTCACTCGCAGAAAGGACGCACTCATGGAATGCAGTCACATGGAATGC
>CAZZCI010000078.1:0-4015 GCA_964653015.1 uncultured Rhodothermales bacterium | reverse complement strand
GGGTTGCGCCCGTTCAGCGTTACTGCTCCGCGGCATCGGGAGAGGAGGGTGAGGTGACGGGAGGGGTATCGGACGGGTCGGCGGACTCGGGATCGGGCGCTGTGGCCGACGATGCGTCAGGATCGAAGCAGTTACGGCAGCGGGGCTCGTAGGCTTCGGTAGCGCCCAGGAGAACACGATCTTCGTGGTGTACAATACGCTGGGAATGATTCGCCGGGGCTCCGCACTGTACGCAGATGGCGTGCAGTTTGGTGACGTGTTCAGCAATGGCCATGAGCTGTGGGATGGGCTCAAAGGGCTGTCCGCGGTAATCCTGGTCGAGGCCGGCAACGATAACGCGGGTGCCATCGGCGGCCAGGGTTTGGCATACCTTAAGCAGTTCATCGCCAAAAAACTGGGCTTCGTCGATGCCTACCACGTCAGCACTGCGCGCCAAGAGCACAATCTGCTCAGCACTTCCCACTGCAGTGGTGGGCAGAGCCGTTTCATCGTGCGACACCACCTCATCTTCGCTGTAGCGCGTATCCAGTGCCGGCTTAAAGGCCAGCGTTTCTTGCTGCGCGATGCGCGCACGGCGCAACCGGCGAATCAGTTCTTCGGTTTTCCCACTAAACATGGATCCGCACACGACCTCAACCCAACCGGCTGAGCGTGTGCGATCAACTATATGCGGTTCCATTTGATGCAGAGAAGGCTATCCAGAACGAGTACAGCACACAGGGTAGGCGGTAGCACGGGCAGATGCCACCGCCAAACGTCACATTCCCACGAATTGATAGCGGCTTTTCAGCCGGATGGTGCAGAGGCCTGCGAGGAAGCAACCGAGGAGGCGGCAGGAAGCGTGGCATCCAGGCGGATAAGAAGTGTGTGCGCGGCATCGAGGGCAGCCAGCATAGAGTCGTGCGAGGGGTGCGACGGACTGTATTGGGCTTGGTCGCAGGCATGGAGCAGCTCTTGGGCGGTTTCGCACACGTCCACTTCTACGTCATATGCCTGCAGGAGATGGTCTATTTCAGCGTGGGTAAGTCCGTTAGGCGACCGGTTAAGGCGCTGTCCCACAAACCCTACAACGGCTTGCTCAAGCGCCGCATAGAAATCGGCAGGCGGACCGGTGCGCAGGTGGTGCTGCGCCGTATCGAGATGGCGCTGTGCCTGCTTCATGGCCGTGAGCGCGGCCTGGTCAGCATGGTCGGTTGCCTCATGCTCGGCTGGCTCAGCATCGGGGGCGGTGGCTGCAGACAGGGAGCGGTCTGTATCAGATCGTGTTGAAGCAGCGCCCACAAGGAGTCCGCCCCAGACCCAGTACGCCCACCCGCTCGCAGCTACGAGGCCCAGCAGGCCCAGCCCGACAAGCAGCGACGGCCATGGGCGCTCTGCGGAGGCAGATTCGCGGGCTTCGCTGGTGCGTTCACTGGGCGCGTTGGCCTGCTTGTTGGCGAGGGTTGATTCAGCAGCGGTAACGTCAACCTCGACTGCGTCTTCGGTGTGCGTATAGTAAGCGCCCTCTTCTGGATCGAAGTAGCTCCATGTCATCCCTTCAATCGTAAAGGGGGCTTCAGCGCGGGGCACAAGGGTGTACGTAAACGTGCGGGTGCCCGCCAGGCGATCGCCATCGCGGTTGAGGTTGGTTTCGGTGTCGGGTGTGTAGACCTCGACATGGTCAGATACCGCAAGCTCGGGCGGGTCGATGGCGTACAGATTGCCGGTGCCTTCAATGGTTACGGAAAACGTGAGCGCATCGCCTACCGCAACGCGTTCAGGAATCGTTGAGCGTTCCCAGTTGAATGTGCCCACCGCATCATCGAAACGGTCGGGGGCGTGGTCTGGGAGCGGGTTGGCCGTAACGGTGACCTCTTGTGAGGCCAGGTGCACCTCTTCGAACGTACGGCGCCCGGTGGCAAGACGGTCTGACGGAGTAAGCCGCACACCTGGATTGGCCTCGGTATCCACCTGTAGCGGCGCCACCGTTAGCGTGCCTGTGCGTGTGGGAAACGCGGCCACCCGTTTAATAACAATGTACCGA
Source organism: uncultured Rhodothermales bacterium (assembly GCA_964653015.1). Classification (GTDB taxonomy): domain Bacteria; phylum Bacteroidota; class Rhodothermia; order Rhodothermales; family Salinibacteraceae; genus Longimonas. The sequence goes on along the minus strand of CAZZCI010000078.1, from coordinate 1,992 downwards.
TACGCCGCATGCGGGTCATCGGGATGCGGGCCGCCTTCTACATTCAAGTCTTCGCGCCAAAAGCCGGGTGCATCCCAGGCGCGGGCCAGGCGGCTCTGACGAAGCCGGATGCCGGGCCGATAGTAGAGCCGATACTCCAGGCTCACCTGCTCATGCACGAACGTCTCGGCCTCGGTAGGTACCACCTCAATGAACAGATCATCGCTGCTGATGAGCGAGCCATCGTCGGGCTGGGGCGCCTCGTCGATATCGTAGGGGGCACCCGAGGGAGGAACCGTGCGTTCGGACTGCGGCACAGCTTCGATGTCGATGGCGCCGGTGGTTAGCGGCCGCCCCCCCACCTCCAGCGTAACGGGGTGAAGCTGGGCATCGCCCTGACGCAAGGGCCGGAACTGCCACGAAAAGAGCACGACCCGCTGAAGCTCGCCCTCAACCTCGGTGGTATACTGGCGCGTGGAGGGGGTTGCACTGGCGAGCACCAAATTGGTGGTGGCAGGCGGCTCGGGGGTGCTAATGGATTCGAGATCGGCTCCTTGAATGCGAATGGCATACGTCACCTCGTCTTGCATGCCAATGGTATGCGCATCCACGCTGGCCTCTACCTGCACCGACTGGGCCACGCTCACCGGCGCGTAGCCCATAAGCACAATCAGCAGACCGGCAAGAACAGATAGACGAGAACGCATCATGGGGGGCCATCAGCAGAAATAGGGGGATTTACCATTCGGGGGCATCCGAAGGCGGCGGGGTGCCAAACTGGTCAAAGGCGTGCATCAGGGGCCGGTCGTAGGCCTGGGTGATGCGTAGCAGCCGATTGACCTGTTCGGGCGTCAGGGTTGGCATGTCAAGCAGCTCAGAGTCGGACGGTCCATCGGAGCGTGGGCCGTGCTCGGTATGCAGGTCGCCGGGTTCGACCGTGCTGTCGGAATTGTCATCGACCTCGGGGGGATCTGCATCGGGCTGAGCGTCATCGGGCTGGGTGTCATCCAGATGCTCGGTTTCGGGAGCTGCTTCTTCGGGCGCCCCCTCGGCCTCTCCGTTTGCGTCGTCGGGGGTCCCATTGTCGGTTTCAGACGCATCGGGCGCCCCCTCCTCGTCGGCCTGCGGATCCGCATCGGCGTCATCGTCTGGAGGGGCCTCAGGCGCAGCCTCTGACTCTGTGTCTGCCTCGTCGCCGTTTTCTGCATCACCCTCGGGCGGCAAGTCGTCGAGCCGCTCGCGCAGGGCGTTGAGTTTGGGATGATTGGGGTCTGCCTCCAGCCCCTCGCGCACTACCTCGCGGGCGGCGTCGATCTCTTCGGCCAGGTAATGTTGGGCCGCCCGGTGGAAGTACGCTTCGCCCGGATCATCGTCGGTGGCACTGCTCGGCAGGGCAAACGACGCGTCTCCAAATCCGCCTAGCCCAACGGCAAGGAGCACGACTGCACTCCATACGATACTGGAATATACGTACCGAGACATAGCAGTAGACGGGAGCAGTAAACGAGTTAGGGTCCGGTGAGCGTGCTCCATTCGGGCCATGTGTACGCGGCCCAGGCCAACAAGCCCCATCCAAGGATGAACGCCGTTCCGCCGATTGGGGCGACGGCGCCAAGCACTGGGGTATCGGTGAGCACGAGTACGTACAGACTGCCCGAGAAGAAGACCATGCCCACCAAGAAGCTGATGCCAGCCCATTGCGCAATGGATGGCGCCCCGGCGGCCATAAACCCTGCCACCGCAATCAGCGCCAGTGCATGGTACATTTGATACTGCACGCCTGTGTTGAACGTGGCCACACGGTCGGCAGAAACGCGGGCTTCGAGTCCATGGGCGCCATAGGCTCCTAAGGCCACGGCAAGCCCGGCCAGTACCGTTCCGATCACAAGAAAGAACCGAATCATAAGCAGTCGATCAACGAAGGGTGCAGGCGGGTGTAATCGATCTTGAAAGCGTTCCTAAGTAGCTCAATAAAACTATGTTTACACCTTGTCATCGCGAGGAAGGAGCCCT
>CAZZCI010000077.1:3280-9572 GCA_964653015.1 uncultured Rhodothermales bacterium | reverse complement strand
CCCTTGAACCCTCGTCGCGATGCACAACAGGCATGACCTTCGGCCCCTCCGCGTCGCGACGGACGAATGGACGCTCTGCGTCCGTACGTGTTTAGCGACGTGCTCCCAGATCGCCGGGGACGCAAGCGGTCCCCGGCTATGGGTTTGACTCACGTTGTGCCGTACCATAGCTCGGAATCAGAAGCGAAGCGGATATCCCGGGCGGCCATTGAGCCACGCTAAACACGTACCTGCGTCCTTCTGTTTCCGCGTGTTCTCTTTGCAGGAGAGCGGAGTGGTTTCTTGTGTGCGGTCTCAGATCGGCTACGAATAGCAGTGCTTATTCGTGGAACGATATGACCGGGTCGGACAGCATATCGTTTTGTGCACTTCCTGAAGTCCCATTCCGGGCCTTCTCTCGCTCGACAAGCTCTGCATACTTTTTGGGCTTCATATCAGGCAAGAAAAGATCCATTGGATTAACGGTGCCGCCATCAATCTCGTGGACTTCATAGTGGAGGTGAGGTCCCGTAGAGCGTCCGGAGTTTCCAGTGTAGCCGATCACTTCTCCTCGTTCAACCGACATCCCTTCGCGCAGGTTGTCGGCTGCTTCGGAAAGGTGGGCATAGCGAGTGATATATCCGGCCTTCGGATGACGAAGATCGATGTAATGCCCATATGAAGAGGAGTATGTGACTTCGTCTACTACGCCATCAGCAGGCGCTTTTACAGGGGTGCCCATGCGTGCAGCAAAGTCAACGCCGCTATGCATCCGCTGGACTCCTAAAATGGGATCGGTTCGATATCCATAGCCCGACACAATGTGGGTATTTAAGGGGCGTAGTACGGGGAGTTGGGCCAGGCGTTCTTCCCGTTCTTGGGCATATCGCATCAACTCGCGATAGCTGGCTTCTTGCAGCCCCACCTGCCGTTCAATCTCGTCGAGCATAGACGCTGTTTCGCGCAGGAGAGTGGCTGTGTCTTCGTCGAAGCGATCAAAGGCCTGGTATTGGTCGGCTCCACCAACCCCGACCTGTCGAATATCATCAGAAATGGGTTCTACTTCTAGAAGTGTTCGGTAAACCTCAGCATCTCGCTCGGCTAGCATTTCAACTTCTTCAGAGAGCACTTCAAGCTGAGCACTTGCCCGCTCCAGTTGCTTTTGCAACTCTGCATTTTCGCTATCCAACGCCTGTTCAGTGGGCGTTTGGATAACATGAGCATCCATGGCCCATCCCAGCCCCAATGCCACAACCAGTGCAAGCGCAACCGTCCACGAGTGGTGGCGCGCACGCTCTACAAGAGACTCCTCAACTTCAACGAAACAGCATGTGTCTGGATCATATCTGTATTTTTTCTCCTGATTCATGTGGAAGGGTACGATTCACGTAAGTAGGTGGGGAGCACGAGAAATAAAGTCAATCACAGCACAAGGGACGGCCCTTATAGTTGTAACGGGCCTGCACATGATTGCGTGGGGGACAGCCATGTTGCATATGTAAGGATAGACGCACTGTCGGTATAGAAACAGCGAATCTGCATGCCTTCTTTTAGAGAATCACTTTGTAGGAAGACCCTCAAAAGCCAATCTAATATAGAAAGCGCTTCCCCTTGTGTCAAGCGGTGAGGCAAGGGTGCGCAGGGTTACACCATCTTTGTAACGTCGATACTCGCCTCCTTTAGACTTTTCAACGTATTTTCTATCTGGTTTGTAAGCGTACCAGCAGGTGGCAAGCGCATGAGCATGCACCTATCTCATATGATTAACAAGCGTTGTGCCACGCTACAACTTAATGCATGTCTTCATTGAGCACACACAGAAAAAAGAAGCGAAGTTACTCGTAGTCTTGCTCAAAGTAGTCAATTCCGCGCTGTGGCCCGCCTTGCTTTGCGTCGATCTTGTTGCGCAACCGCTGCTGAAACGCTTCGGTTGGGTCATATCCGTAATGCTGAAGTAAATAGTTCATCGCAATCACCTCGCAAATAACAGTTACGCTTTTGCCTGGTGTGATGGGGACCCGTACGCGAGGTAGCTCTACGCCCAGAATGTCTCGACTTCCCTCGACCATGCCAATGCGCGTGTAGTTGGTGTTGTCATCGGCCATCTCCATTTCGACGACCAGTTCTACACGTTTTTGGAACCGAATGGCGCGAATGCCAAACATGGCACGAATATCGACGAGCCCCAATCCGCGTACCTCCATGAAGTGTTGTACCAGATCGGTGCCCGCGCCCATGAGGATGGAGGCATCGCGGCGGGTAACCATCACCACATCATCGGCTACCAGGCGATGTCCACGCTCGATCAGGTCGAGCGCCACCTCACTTTTGCCAATGCCTGAGGGCCCTGAGAGCAGCAGCCCGATTCCGTACACGTCTACCAGCGACCCATGCACGGCCTGCTGTGGAGCAAACTGATCAACAAGCAGCGTGCGCATGGTGGACATAGCATCTACGGTGGGCTGCTCGGTTTGGTAGACCGGGATCGCAGCCGCCTCGGCTTGCTTCAGCAACGCGTCACACAAGGTGTTGCCGGCCGTGCACACAATGCATGGCACATCAAACTGTGTGAGGTGGGCAAACGCATCGCGACGATCGGTATCGTTGAGGTGGCGCAGGTAGCGCGTTTCGGTATTGCCCAGGATCTGGACCCGCTGATACGTGAACAGGTCCACGTATCCGGCCAGCGCCAACCCAGGACGATGCAAATGGTCCTCGGTTATCGAAGCACAGGGTTCCTCAACGTGGTTGAGAGCTGCGAGCGAGAGGTCGGCCCGAGTAGCCAGACGCTCTACAAAGGTTTCGACGGAAAGGTGATCTTCGGTATGTGCATCAGGCATAATTGAAGCAGGCGGACTGTGTGATGGGGAAACAGCGCAACGCGGGGTTCTTGCCGGGTTGTTAAGACACACAATACTAACCAGGTATGGATCGCTGGGTAGCGGCTCAATGGTAAGTGATTGTCACGTAAGCTACTTCATCGCAGTCCGCTTTGGCCCCCTCTGCCGAGCTTCGCCGCAAGGCGTGATCCTGTAGACATCTCTCTGAACGGATGGAACAGACGGACGCAGAGCGTTCTGGTGCATCAAGGTACTTCAACGGCATCCAAAATGTCTTGCACCATGTCCGTAGCCTGTAGGTTTTGTGCTTCCGCTTCATAGGTGACAACAATGCGATGCTGAAGCACCTCTGGCACCACAGCGCGCACATCATCTGGTGTTACATAAGCGCGGCGGTGCAGAAAAGCATGTCCGCGTGCAGCCAGGTTCAAATTGATCGAAGCACGCGGCGATGCACCATGTTCGATCAATCCATCCAACCGTTCGAGCCCATACGCACTGGGGCGGCGCGTAGCGAGCACCAGATCCACAATGTACTGCTCTACCCGCTCGTCCATATACAAGTCGTTGATCACCTGGCGGGCCCGCAGAATTTGCTCGGGTGTGGTCTGCGGATGCACCTCGGGGGTTGCGTTGGTCCGTGCCATCCGTCGCATGATTTCGAGTTCGTCATCGCGCTCGGGATAGGGAACGTGCACTTTTAACATAAACCGATCGACCTGCGCCTCCGGAAGCGGATAGGTGCCTTGCTGCTCAATGGGGTTTTGCGTGGCTAACACCAAAAACGGTTCATCAAGGGGAAACGTCTGGTCGCCAATGGTCACCTGTCGCTCTTGCATGCTTTCAAGGAGCGCACTTTGCACTTTTGCTGGAGCCCGGTTGATCTCATCTGCCAGAATCACATTAGCGAAGATGGGGCCTTTTTCAACACGAAAAGTCCCTGTTTGCTGGTTGTAGACCAGCGTGCCCAGCACATCAGCGGGAAGCAAGTCGGGCGTGAATTGGATGCGCTGAAACGGTGTGCCAATGGTTTGCGCAAGCATGCGCACCGTAAGTGTTTTGGCAAGTCCGGGCACGCCCTCCAACAACACATGGCCATTGCCCAACAGGCCAATGAGCAATCGGTGAATCATGTGGGTTTGCCCCACTACCACACTATTTACTTCGTCGAGTACGTCGCGCACGAACGCCCCTTCGCGCAGCACACGGTCTTTGATAGCAGTGAGATCAGCGTCGGGCATACGAGCAGGTGAATCGTGAGCTAGAGAGCAACAAAGGTGGGGGCATGATGAAAGGCCGCTTCATAGCGCTCATGCACGGTACGAATGTGCGCAGCATATGCAGGAGCCCGTCCGATACTTAGCACGTAGCCATCACGTCCGGTCATGCCGGCCCCGTACAACCCGTCGTGGGTAAAGCGTTCGGCCTGTTCTACCAGAAAGTTGGCGGCAGCGGTGGTGCCCTGCCACGCGTTCTGCAGAGAGGCGTGCGTCATATGAAGGAGCGCGCCAATCATTTGTCCATCGCCATGCCGAAGGGCCATCACGTGTTTCTGGACGCGCCGATTTTCGGTGACCAAGTGGCGCACCGTTGCCCTGTGGCGATCGCCCACTTGGTCGAGTGCCGTGTCGAGGGCGCGATGCTCCAGCGCACTGAATGAGCTAAGCGTTGCAAACTCGGACGTCGTGCGAAGCGCTTGCAGTGCTTGTGTCGCCTTTTGCTTCCAGGAGTGGTGCTGCTCATTAGAATGCGACGGCTGGGCATCGGGGTCAAACAGGCCCCACTGCAGCGCGTCGTGTAGGTCGGCAGGTACGGGAATGGTTTCGTAGGTGGTGGTATCGGCCAGCACAAACGGAGCCAGCGCTCCATCGCGAATGGCTTCGGGGGCCAGGGCAAGCAGGTAGCCTTCGCTGTAGGGCCGCCCGAGCGCCTCGGCAATGGCTGCTGTGCCGCTGGCCACCGGAGGCGCTACATCCGGGCTGCCGTGATAGGCCGCGTGTAGCGCACGATGGGTAGCCTGGGTGAGCGCTGCGGCATGCGCGTCGATGCACACATCGGGCACCGACGTCGCCACGGCAATATCTGCAGGATGGTCGCGCAGGGCCTCTGTATCCATCAGTGCTTTCAGGATGCGGATCGCACGCGGATCCTCGGAACGAAACTGCGCATCGGGCGGAACGGCGTAGCGAGCAGGTTCAGACGCTAAAGCAACGCGCGTGGGCCCCTCGGTAGGCCGCACCGCTACAGCGATACCGTAGGGCAAGGCGCCAAACAGCGCATATCCGTCACTGTAGTGCGTATGATCGGCCTGTATGGCTATCGGGGCTTGCTGATAGGCGACATGGAGCGCAACCGGGTCGGGGGGATTCTCAAACTGGTCCGTAAACACGGCACGAGCAGCCTCTACGGTAGCTTCCGCTTCGTGTGCAACGTTGGGCGACTGTATTGAAGAGGGGGAGCGCGACATACAGAAGCAGGCCAAATCAGGAGAGCGAAAGAAAGCGGGGCAAAGGGGAGCCTATCCCGTGGGACTGTTCAACATCGCTCCAGCGGCAATGTCGTATCCGTTCAGAAAGGCTTCTGCTTCCATGCGCTTGCGACCGGGCTGCTGGATCACTTCGAGCGCTACGCATCCCTGCCCACAGGCTACTACAAACGCATCGTTGGCGGCCACGACTGTGCCCGGTGCGGCGTTGTCGGGACACCGATGATCGGAACGGGTGGAGCGGTACACCTTCAAGCGGGTGTCATTGTGCAGGGTCCATGCACCGGGAATCGGCGAAAGGCCACGGATGTGGTTGTGGACGGTAGCCGCCGAGGCCTCCCACGGGATGGCAGCTTCTTCGGCATGCACCTTGGGGGCGGCGGTGGCTTGACTATCGTCTTGCGGGGTGCGCGTCGTGGTATCTGTGGCAATTTGCTGCACTGTTTCGACAACGGCCTCGGCTCCCAAATGCATCATGCGGTCGTGCACATCGCCCGTGGTTTCGTTGGGGCCAATGGACATGCGTTTTTTCAAGATGATGTCTCCGGTATCCACAGCCGGCTCTAAGAAAAACGTCGTTACGCCGGTTTCGGCATCTCCGTTCATCACCGCACGGTGGATAGGAGCTGCTCCTCGATATCGTGGAAGCAGGGAGCCGTGCAAGTTGAACGCCCCTTTTGTGGGGATGGTCAACACCTCGGCAGGCAATATCTTGAACGCAACCACGACAAAACAAGCGGGATTACGTTCGCGCAAGGCATCGGCAAATGTGGTGCTGCGCACCGATTCGGGTTGTAAGATGTCGTCGATTCCATGCTCTAACGCCGCTTTCTTTACAGCCGTAGGCCGCATTTTCTGGCCGCGCCCCCGTGCTCGGTCGGGACCTGTTACCACCGTCGTGGGGGCATAGTCGGCCTCAACCAGTGCTTGAAGAGATGGGACAGCAAACTGGGGCGTGCCCATGAATACAATTCGCATAAGCAGAACG
>CAZZCI010000077.1:0-3180 GCA_964653015.1 uncultured Rhodothermales bacterium | reverse complement strand
ATTCACCGAAGAGCGCTTCAACGAAGCCTTTGCGGTCAAACACCTGCAAGTCATCAATGCCTTCGCCTACGCCAATGTATTTTACAGGTACCTGAAACTGGTGCGACACGCCAATGACAACGCCGCCCTTAGCGGTGCCGTCAAGCTTGGTGAGGGCGAGGCCCGTTACATCCACGCTGTTCGTAAACTCCTCGGCCTGTCGAATGGCATTCTGTCCGGTGGAGGCATCCAGCACGAGCAGGACCTCGTGAGGTGCGTCGGGCACCTTACGGCTCATGATGCGCTTCACCTTGCTAAGCTCATCCATCAATCCGCCCTTGGTATGCAACCGTCCGGCGGTGTCGATAAGCACCACATCAATGTCGCGCGCCACAGCGGCTTCAATCGTATCGAACGCCACAGCGGCTGGGTCCGAGCCATGCTTTTGTTTGATGATCGGCACATCAGCGCGGTCGGCCCAGATTTCGAGCTGCTCGATGGCCGCTGCTCGGAACGTATCGCCAGCGCCCAGCATCACCGATTTGCCCGCCTTCTTGTACTGATGCGCCATTTTGCCGATGGTAGTGGTCTTTCCTACTCCGTTAACGCCCACCACCATAATGACGTGCGGCTTGTTGGGAAGCTCTGCCGCAAAATCGGCGGGCCGCTCCTCCTCTTTCTCAAGCATGAGCTTCGCAACCTCCTCGCGAATCATGCTATTGAGCTCTTCAGAAGACACGTACTGATCGCGGGCCACCCGCTCCTCGATGTGATCAATGATGTCGAGCGTCGTGTCTACGCCCACATCGCTTGTTACGAGCAGCTCCTCCAGGTCATCGAGCAGCGCCGCATCGACCGTGTCCTTGCCGCGTACGAGCCGGTCGAGCTTGCCCATAAAGCTGGAGCGGGTTTTGTCCATCCCCTCCTCCAGCTTTTCTTGCTCTTCGTCGGTGTTGCGATTGATAAAGCGGTCGAGAATGCCCATGGGCAAAGCGGAAGGTTATGCGAAAGAAACGGTTGGAAACAGCAGTGCAGATAAACAGCTACGAGGGGTGCGAGGCTTCCGGTTGAGACGTGGGAGCAGGCGACGAGGCAGACCCCGGGCTCCGCTCTTCAGAGCCAGCTGCGTCTGAATCAACCGCATCGGCACCAGGCTCGTCGGCGGCCTCTGGATGATGCGTGGCGCCTGCCGAAAGGTCAATGTGGGTGTACGCCTCGCCATTGGTCATATACCGCACCGTACGGATGAATTTCCACGTGTACACGCCAAAAGAGATCACCAAGAGCCCCGAGGTCATGTACACGCACACCATGAGCACCGGCGCATCGGCCCGTAAGATGGCCGCCAGCACGGTAATGGCCAACCACGTAGTGGCCGCCTTCCCCAGCCAGGCGCTCATCACAATTTTGCCTACGCGCCGCGCCAAAATAGCACTTCCCGCCACAATGGCCCCATCACGCACAACAACCAGCGCCAAAAACCAAAGCGGCAGGTTGGGCTCGGTGGGTCGAAAGGTAAGCGCCAGCACGGTAAGCACCGCCGCCACTTTGTCCGCCAACGGATCCAGAACCTTTCCCCAGTCTGATACCGTATTGAGCCAGCGAGCCAGGCGACCGTCAAACCAATCGGTGAGGATGGCGATCAGCACCAGCCCCACGAGCCACTCCAGCGACCCTTCGAGCCAGATCAACCCCGCAATGGGGAAGACCAGCGCGAGCCGCACGAGGCTCAATGCGTTGGGTAACGTCCAAAAACGGCCCAGATCGGGCCATCCGGAAGCCGGTTGGGTCATGGGTTCAAGGGTTATGAAAGGATGTGGAGACCAACATGCGACACGCGCGCCTCTTTCGAAAGCGTTTGAAGGGCCATCCTGTTCAAATCCACTAAAACTTTTTTCCGACGAATCGGCCCGTTCGGATTGTATGCTACCTATCGATATGCGGTAGCCCGCACCAACGCACACGTTCCCACCTGCTGCCTCCTCTATGCTTTTCGTCTTGTGCCTGGCTGCGTTTTTTGTCCAAATGGGATATTTAGGGTGGGTGATGTGGCACACCCCGCATGCTCCCCAGCACGGAACGCCGCCGTCAGATGCTGCTTCCAGTGCGCTTCCTCCATGCACCGTGGTAGTTGCTCTACACAATGAGCGCGACGTGCTCCCAGATGTCGCTGAGGCGCTTCATCGCCAAACGCACCCGGATGTTCACGTCGTATGGGTCAACGACCATTCGACCGATGGCACAGCGGACTGGCTGAACGCACACACTGCCGATGATTCGTCAGCCCATGTTGTGCATCATACCGGACCGCAAGGCAAAAAGCATGCACTGGACACGGGCATCGCGGCGGCTCCCACCGAACTCCTTGCCTTCACCGATGCCGACTGTACGCCGCCTCTTACCTGGCTCGCTACCTTGGCCCAGCATCATACCGCTACGGATACGCCCACGGTGCTGATTGGCCCGAGCTTGCCTGCTACGCCTCGCACGCTCTTAGAACGTGTTGCAGCCTACGAAACGTGGACAGCTACAATACCTATGTTGGCAGCAGCCCAGGCCGGGCGTCCATACATGGCGGTGGGCCGCAACCTGAGTTATCCCAAAGCAGCCTACAAGCAAACCGAAGGGCACACGGCACACGCTCACCTGCTCAGCGGTGATGATGATCTGTTTGTACAAGCCGCCCACCGCGCTGGCATCCCCTGTCAGGCTGTATGGACCGCCGCTGCCGAGGTCCCGACCACCGCCCCCGCGTCCTGGGGGACATGGCTTCGCCAGCAACAACGCCACACGTCCAGCGGACGCGTCTACGACCGCAGCCCTGCAGTCCATCTGTCGGGCTACTACGCCGCAGCCGCTGTGCTCTGGCTCTCGCCTCTGCTCATCGGCACGGTGGGCGCCGGACTGCTTGCACTTCGCCTCATTATGCTGTCCACGCTCGTACAGCGCGCCGATGCGTTGTTTACTCCACGCGCCCCGACGCTTGCCTTTCCGCTGTGGGATGTGCTGCATACGTTCATTCGCATTGGCACCGCCACCGCTGGACTCCTGCGCCCCCCCACCCGCTGGTGACCCACGGCGGGGTGAGATCCCGAATCAGGTCCGGGACGCTGGAGCGTCCCGGTGGGCGTGGCGACGCGGAGCATCGCTACGAGAGTACAAACAGTGCACATGATCGCCAGTCCTTTCCAATCAGGTCTC
>CAZZCI010000076.1:0-9769 GCA_964653015.1 uncultured Rhodothermales bacterium | reverse complement strand
TTGCAACCCGTGATCAACGATTATCACCATCTCGAGTTGTGTGCATAGACTAGATTTTTTGGAAGGGGGGTTGGGATGCAGAGTTTGGCACAGTCCCCGTACCCAAACAATCACGTGCGACAGCGCACTATTACTGTGTCACAAGTCAATCTTAGGGTAACGCCTGGCTCCCTAACGTACCGAGAAAAACGCACCCCCTTGACCCCTCGTCGCGATGCTCCGCGTCGCGACGAAATGCGGACGCTCTGCGTCCTTCTGTTTCCGCGTGTTCTCGTTGCAGGAGAGCGGGGGGTCTTGTGCGCGGTGTCAGATGGGTGGACGGCGGGCGTTGAGATCCCTCCGCCGGGGGCGTTGGGATGCCAGCGAGAGAAGAAAGGCTGCCCACTCGACCCTAAGCCTGCTGAGCGCCGAGGAGATGTTTCGACGCGCTTCGGGCCCTGGGGGCCCTCCGCTTGCTCAACATGACAGAACATTTGGTTTGAGATGCTTTAACGCGAGTCCACTCCATATCATAACATTCAGGTGTGACACAGTACTATCCACAAGAAAAGGAGGGGGCCGGCGGTTCGTGGTTGACTGTTGGGCGAGCGAATCGAGGCATCGCAGAAGCGTCAGGAAGCAGGCGCGCGCGACACCTGAATGTCCGCTTCGTTAAGGGCTTCGGAAGCGTAGGCACGCAAGTCGTCCATTTGGTCGCGGCTCAGCGCCTGCCCTGCCAGGGCCAGTCCATACGTGAAAGCTGCCAGCGCGCCCGACGCGGGTACGGCCCACAGTCCGGTGGCAGTCATGTTGATACTCCACTGCGTGAGGCCGACCAGAAGTCCGAGCGATCCAACAAATGCGGCAATGGCATACATCGCCATGAACATGGTCCATACCGAAGGGCGGGGCCCGTACATTCCCCGGATACGGGTCCCTCCGTTTTCAGCTTCAAAGTCGAGCGTGAGTTGCGGCGACCAAAACCACTGTTCGTCCTCCGGCACATTGATAAGCGCATGGTTGGTGTAGAACTCACCCGTGTAGCCTCGCTCGGCGGTGGCTTCGAGGTGCGTCTCCAACACATCTACCGCCTCGCTGGGGGAGCACGACAGATAGCGCTCAAACGTAGGGCGCATCCGGAGCGAAGAAACAGGCATAACAGGACCGACTTTTCAGTGAACGAACGGTGAATCGGTATCTTGAAGCGCTTTCAAAAGACAAAGATCCGGTGTCGTGCAACGCTGTCGGATGTTGATTTTACTGCTGCGTCACAACAGGTACAATGGGCAAGTAGAGGCGTGCACCGAGCCTTAGAAACCTCACAGCGCATTATAGGGCCTCATTAGCTACCGGACAGTTTGTCAGAAGTAGAGTTTGAGGCCGATCCGGGGGGCCATTCCGTTGAGGATAGATCGCCGAAGCCAGCATCGTCCAATTGCTACGTAAGTTCGGTCGCGGCAATCAACCATCGAGCGCCAACCTGGTTTGCCCCCCATGCCCCTACAAGCATCAGCCATACATAGACTCAGAACAAAGCCATACCAGCCGGGAAAGGCGAGCCGGGCGGCAAATCCGGCTGCGATTCAGATGAAACCCGCCGCCTTCAAAGTCGCGAATCCGAGATAGAAAGAGGAAGGCTGGTGCTCATCGGTCAGCTGGTGGCGAGCTGAGTCTCCCGTTTACAAAAGTCTGGTAGCCAGTTCTCCCCCTACACGCTATGCAGCTGCGCTGACTTCGCCGAGCACATCTGCACCGAAGACGTGTGGCTCGTTATCGATGGCGGGCACATCCGGTTCTACCGTGATTCGGAGATCGGTGGGTCTGAGCTTGTGGTAGAGTGTCCGGAACGAATTCAGGCCAAGCCGAAGTAGCCCGGCCTGGGGACTCGATTCACGGAGCTCGTTACATTGAGATCTGTATACAGAGACGGGACCTCTACCTTATAAATCTTGTTTTGCATCGTACCACAATCGTTCTGATATTTGAAACGTCTTGAGCTATGAAACGGCTAACACTTAAGAAAATGGAGGACTCGCTCGGCATCATCCTCTCCGATGACGCCGTAAATGCGCTGAATGCCAAAGAAGGAGATACGCTGTTTGCTGTGCCAACTGCCGACGGCCTGCATCTGACGTTGCACGATCCAGAAGAAGCAGGCGCTTTGGAGGACGCACAGGCGTTCATGGATACGCACGACGATGCATTTCGCAAGTTGGCCTAACCTAACACGATGGAAGAACCAATCTGGCTTTCGGAGTCGCTGGTCCGTACGCTTCACGCTGAATCGATTAGTCGATTTGGCGGAACGCCCGTATCCGCGATCAAGGACTTCTTCAGAGCGCACTGGCTCGTCCGCATAACCTGCATGCATACGGTGGTGGGTCTTCCATTTATGAGTTAGCCGCTGCGTACGGGGTAGGTATCATTCAAAACCATGCGTTTGTAGACGGCAACAAACGCGCTGGACTCCTTGCGATTCGAACATTTCTTTTCCAGAATGGCTATCGCTTTAGCCCCGACCAGCAAGAGATGGTCCGCATGGTTGAGGATATCGCTACTAAAGACGTGTCACGTGATCAGCTTGCAGACTGGATCGAGGCGAATTCAGCGAGGCGTTAACCTCCACACTTCCACCCCTGAACGCCCCATTTCCACAGCGCCCTTTCAATCGTGAGGTCCGGACCGAAGGCCATTGCTACACACCGTGCGTGCCGGTTTGTGGACCGAGCTCCAGCATGCGCTTCAGAACGAACAAAATCGTGGGCAATCTCATGTTACCGTAGTTGCGCAAGACTTCCAGCGAGTCGCGCACCTTCGCATCCGATAGCCCAAGACTTCCTGCATCTTATTGACGATGGCACGAGCGTGTCGATGCAGCCGCCTACCCCCGCGTCATCGCGTCGGCAACGTGCAGGAGGGCGGCTTCGTCGAAGGGGGCGGCTAAGAGCTGGGCGCCGACCGGCAGGTGGGGCGACTCGGGGTGCGTGCCAATCGGAACCGACAGACCGGGGATGCCCGCCAGGCTGGCGGGGACGGTGTATACGTCGCTCAAGTACATCTGCAGTGGGTCGTCGGTCTTTTCGTCGCGCTTGAAGGCGGGGCTGGGGGTTGCAGGAGTTAGGAGCACATCCACATCCTCAAACGCCGTAATGAAGTCGTTGCGGATGAGCGTGCGCACGCGCTGGGCTTTGTCGTAGTACTTATCGTAGTATCCCGACGAAAGGGCGTACGTGCCTAGCATGATGCGACGCTTCACTTCATCGCCGAAGCCTTCGGTGCGCGACTGCACGTAGAGGGCGTGGAGCAGATCGCTCTGGTTGTCGAGGCGATCTTCGAGGGCTTCTACACGTTCGGTGTTGCCCTGCTCGCGTGCGGTGCGCAGCTGTTCGTTGAGCGCCGCCTGCTCCTCCTTGAGCGCAGCCCGCATGTCGTCGGGATCTGCGCGGTGGCCGTAGCGCACGCCGTCGTAGCGCGCTAGGTTACTCGACGCCTCGGCGGTGGCCAGGACGTAGTAGGTGGCAATGCCGTAGTCGGTGTGGGGTAGCGAAACTGATTCGACAGTGGCCCCTTGCTCACGAAGCGCGTGTACCTGCGCGTCGATCATGTCGCGAATGGCCGGGTCGAGCCCCTCAGCAAAATACTCATCGGGCAGGCCGATGCGCACGCCTTCCACGGAGCGACCCAGCGCCTTCGAATAGTCGGGCATGGCTACATCGGCGGTGGTAGCGTCGCGGTCGTCAGGTCCTGCAATGCCGTTTAGAAGCTGTGCGATGTCGCTAAGCGAATTGGCCATGGGACCGATCGTGTCGAGCGACGAGGCGTACGACACGAGTCCGTACCGGCTGATGCGCCCGTACGTGGGCTTGAGACCGTAGACGCCGCAAAAGGCGGCAGGCTGACGCACGGAGCCGCCGGTGTCGGTGCCCAGTGCTACGTGGCACATTCCATCGGCCACAGCGGCAGCGGAGCCACCGGAGGAGCCGCCCGGTACGTGGGCGCTGGAGTTAGGGTGCTCGACGGGGCCAAAGTACGAGTTCTCGTTGGAGGAGCCCATCCCAAACTCATCGCAGTTGGTTTTGCCAATGAAAATGGCTCCGGCCTCGCGTAGCTGCTCGATGACATGCGCATCGTAGAGCGAGTTGAAGTCTGCCAGCATACGCGAGCCGCAGGTGAGCGGCTGGTTTTTGATCGCGATCATATCCTTTACGCCAATCACGAGCCCCGCCAGGGGGCGCTTGTTGCCGCGCTGGATTTGACTGTCGAGGTAGCGGGCATGGTTGAGCGCGCCCTCACGATCGACCGAGAGAAAGGCGTTTACCGACGCGTTGCGTGCTTCAATGCGCTCCAGACATGAAGAAACCAGCGTCTCGCAGCTGGTTTCGCCGTTGGTGAGCGCAGCGTGCGCGTCCGCGAAGGTCGGGTAGCTCATAGGAGAAGAAACAAAAGACAAAAAGAGAGCAAACGAACAGGCCAAGTCGCTGCAACGCAATCGGCGCACAGAAGCTTGGCCTTGGGGTAATGTGCAGGTGTTAAGTAACTCGGCAAAAAGTAGGTTTACAACTTGTCATCGCGAGGAGGGAGCTTGCGACCGACGCGGCGCTGTGAGCGCTAGCGAACGAGTACTCCTGGGGTGCGATCTCATGCGTCACTTGCAGGAATTTATCCCATTTGCAAGGTACAAGATTGCCACGTCGCTGGCGCTCCTCGCAATGACATCCTGAAAGATTCTCGTAACGGTTCAATGTTAAGTGATTGACATGTCATTTACATCATCGCAACTCGCTCAAACCCCCTCTGTCTGCCGAGCTTCGCCGCAGGCGTGATCCTGTGGACATCTCCCCCCTGGACAAGGAGGAGAAACCCGTAGGGAGAGGGGGTTGCAATGCTGTAGCCCATCTGAGAGCCCCGTATCATTGAACTGCTGCTGGCCCTACGATAAAGGCCAACGGAGGCTACGAGGACTCGGGTGAGCGTTGCTGTTGTTGGGCCGCATCCGCGTTGTTGTTCTCGTCCGGGCGAGGCGCCGGTTCCTGCTGGCGCGGCTGCGGGGTGCCTTGCGAAGGACGGCGTGGCGCGTCGATCTGGTCGCGACGCTCTTCCCTATCCAGTTCGCGGCTGAACTCGCTGGTGGCATCCTTAAACTCGCGGATGCCGCTACCAATGCCCCGTGCAATTTCCGGGATCCGCTTGGCCCCGAAGATCAACAGCACGACCAGAAAGATCAGGATCATTTCAAAAGGTCCAGGCATGCCCATGGGGATATCAGGTTGTGTACAAAGAGGCCGCCGGTATGAAGGGCTTCGGCACGCGCGACGGGCCGAACCGCGTGCCGGAGACCGCAGAGATCACTCCCCAGCGGTTTGATCGCTAAACAGGAGGCACGTTTTTCAGTTCCCTTTTCCGTATCTGGCCTCCGTAGCTTTAGCGCAACCCGCACGTATCACACAGGCATCACATCATTCGCTGAAACAGAGCGGCAAATTCATGTGTTGATGCGGGCAACCTATCGCCATCTGTTGCGCTCGACTTCTTTGGCCTATGCCTACTGTGCCCGCTGCTGCTAATCATGCTACGCTTTCTCGCGAGGACCTGAAGGCGTGGCCCAAAGCCGAATTGCACTGCCACCTCGACGGCTCGCTGCGGTTGAGCACTATGCTCGACATTGCACGTACCGAAGGCAAAATGAATGTATTGCCCGACGACACCGAAGAAGGCTTGCGCGAAATCTTGCGCACCATCGATGACTCGGAGACGCTAGAGGCCTATCTGGCATGGTTTCGCTATACCATTCCGCTGATGCAGACCAAAGACGCACTGAAGCGGGTGGCCTACGAGTTGGCCGAAGACAATGCCCGCGAAAACGTGCGCTACCTGGAAGTGCGCTACGGGCCGATTTTGCACACCGAAGAAGGCCTGTCGCTCGAAGAGGTCAACGAAGCGGTCCTTGCCGGACTGCAGGAGGCGGAGCGCGATTATAACATCAAAACGTCGCTCATTATTGCTGGACTGCGCGACCGCTACGAGAGTGCGTCGATGCGTCAGGCTGAGTTAGCTACGGAATATCGACATCGGGGCGTCGTAGCGTTTGACTTGGCGGGCGGCGAGGCGGGCAACCCGCCGAAAGGACATGTACATGCGTTCTATCACGCACGCAATAACATGCTGAACCTCACCATTCATGCGGGGGAGTCGTGGGGCCCGGACTCCATCCACCAGGCGCTGTTCTACTGCGGCGCACACCGCATTGGACACGGCATTACGCTCCGCCAAGACCCTGAGCTTATGCAATATGTGGTGGACCATCGCATCCCGCTGGAAATGTGCCCGACCAGCAATGTGCAAACACATGTCGTGGATAGCTACGAGGCGCACCCGATTTCGTACTACGTCGAGCATGATGTGCCGGTTACGGTGAACACCGACAATCGCCTGTTTAGCCGCACAAGCATGACCGAAGAACTGTGGCGCACACATGCCCTGTGCGGGGTACCCGCCGACCAGCTGCGCGAGATTGCACTGAACGGGTTCCGCTATGCTTTTTTGCCGTATCAGGAACGCCAGGCGCTGCTTGCCACCGTAATCGACGAGTTTCCCATGCCTCCCACCGAAGAAACACCGGTGTGGTAACCACTCGCATGGCCTGTTGAAGTCCGGGTGCGCATCCGGACTCGCCCTCTTTTTTACTGCTCTTGCTGCTATGTCTGATCGTACTGTACCGCCTGCCACGCCCCTCCGGGGATCCGTTTCGCTTCCTGCTGACAAGTCGATTAGCCACCGTGCCGCCATGCTGGCAGCGCTGGCCGAGGGCACATCTACCCTGCGCGGATTTCCGAAAGCTGCCGACCCGCAATCTACGCTGCAGTGCATGCGCCAGCTGGGCGTATCCGTTAAGGCAGAAGAACGCACGGTACATATTGAAGGCGTGGGGCTGCATGGCCTGAAGCAACCCGATCGTCCGCTCGATTGCGGCAACTCGGGCACCACCATGCGGCTGCTGAGCGGAATCATGGCGGGGCAATCGTTCGACAGTACGCTCACAGGCGACGCTTCGCTGGAAAGCCGCCCCATGGCCCGCATTGCGCGTCCCCTGCGCAAGATGGATGCAGACGTAACGCTCTCTGAAGACGGTACGGCGCCCATTGAGTTTGGGGGACGCACCTCGCCGCTGCGTAGCATTACGTACGAACTGCCCATGGCTTCGGCGCAGGTGAAGTCGTGCGTGCTGCTAGCCGGTCTCTTTGCCGATGGGAAGACGACGGTTGTAGAGCCGGTGCCCTGCCGCGACCATACCGAGCGGATGCTAAACCTGCCCATCGATACCGACAACGGCACACGCTACATCCACGTAACGGCTGCCAACACGCCTGAAGCTGCCGACTGGACGCTGCCGCGGGATTTCTCGGCGGCGGCCTTTCTGATGGTGGCGGCTACGCTCGTGCCCAACAGCGAAATCAGCATTCCAGATGTAGGGCTCAATCCAACGCGTACCGGGCTCATTGAGGTGATGCAAGCGATGGGCGCCGACATTACGGTATCCGACCGCACCGAAACCAACGGCGAGCCGATGGGCACGCTCACGGTGCGCCATGCACCGCTTGAAGGAGTCTCGGTAGGCGGCGATGTAATCCCAAA
Organism: uncultured Rhodothermales bacterium; assembly: GCA_964653015.1. Lineage (GTDB taxonomy): Bacteria > Bacteroidota > Rhodothermia > Rhodothermales > Salinibacteraceae > Longimonas. The sequence continues at coordinate 2,158 of CAZZCI010000076.1, read as the reverse complement.
TCTGATCGATGAGATTCCGGTGCTGGCTGTTGCCGCCGCCTGTGCCGAGGGGCAAACCGTCATTCAGGATGCCGAAGAGCTGCGCGTAAAGGAAACGGACCGTCTTACGGCCATCTCTGATGTGCTTACCCGGTTGGGGGCTTCGGTGGAGGAGCAGCCGGATGGGCTTATCATTGAGGGGACCCCAGGTGCGCTGCGGGGCGCTACGGTGTCAAGTTATGACGACCATCGGATTGCGATGGCGGCCGCGGTAGCCGGATGTGTGGCGGATGGCAAAACCACCATCCAGGAGGCCGACTGCGCACGCATCTCATTTCCCACGTTCTGGGAGGTCCTCGACCGACTCCAGCGGTAATTCAATTCCCGGGGAAGGCAACTCGTCTAACGGCACCCACCGGTGTTTGTCCAGAGCAATCTGCTCATCGCCCACAAACTGAACGCCCTCGCTGCGCAGGCGCTCTTCCATAACAGTCGGGGTCTCAAAGAAACGCTTTCCGGTGAGTACACCGTTGCGATTGACCACACGATGGCAGGGGATGGCGGTGCCTGCTGCGGCGTTCATGGCCCATCCTACCGTGCGGGCGGCGCTGCGTTGCCCTAGATACTCGGCAATATCGCCATAGGTGGCCACCCGTCCTACCGGAATGCGTTCAACAACGGCCCACACGCGCTTGTAAAAAGAACGTCCCATACAGAGTGGATATGTGCTGAATATGAACGATTGGAGTAATGCACTGTACATCCAAATAACAGCACAGATGCAGCGTTTCTTGCATCGACTGTAGGCGGACGGTTAGTTCTCCCCATTTTCTAACGAGCATGGGCCATCTTCGTAACGTGTTGTGTGCGAGCGTGCTCGTACTGCTTGTGGGGGCTGGATGCGGGCCCGTGGTGTACACCGCTACGGACATCGCCACGCGGTTCCTGTCTGTACCGGCCACGGTCGCGCCCCCCGATACGCTACGCAATGTGCACTTGCACGAACGCGACGACGGACGTCTTGCGTTTCAATCGGATCAGTCGTTTGGCGAACTGCGGATGCATTGGTCGTCGGGGTATCGCGTAGATCGAGGCGTCGATATTCTGGAGGCCGGTAACTTCTCTACCTTTGCTACGCTGTGGAGCCGCGAACTCCGTCTGGCCAGTATGAACAGCCGCACATCGATTGGCGCGTACGAGCCGGGCGAGGCCAAGGAAGCCATTGCCAGAGAGGTCGATGCGCCGCACAATGAGACGGTCCAAATTGATGTTCATGTGTACATCGACCGCGGTGTGCGCTCGTCATACGGCGCCACCAACCTGCGCAGCGCCCGGTGGGAGATCTTCCTGCTCACCAGCGATGGCACCCGCCACCCTCCCGAAAATGTCGAGGCCGGTATCGCCCGTCGCCTCTCATGGTCTGACGACACACGGGCCCACTACCGTCCGAACATCCTCACCTTTGAACGCCGCCCTGACGACGAGACGGATTTGTTAGCTGAACCGGACTCACTGGAGCTGCACATCCGCGATTCAGTGCAATCGCTCGATGTGATGTTTGGCTGGCGGTTTGAGTGAGGCGAGAGCGTGGTGAAGCACCTCAACGCTTTGCAGAAAGCCGGGGACGCGAGCGGTCCCCGGCTATGGATTTTGCTCACATCGCACCGTTCCTTAGCCCGGGATCAGTAGCGCAGCGGATATCCCGGGTGGCCATTGAGCCACGCTAAACACGTACGACGCTCCAGTGTCCCCTAACAGCCATGTGGTCACGAGTTATCGGGAAGGTCAACCCGTGGGGCACTGAAGTTGCCTTCAATGGTGACCTCTTCCTGGCTCTCGACATCGCCGGCCTCATCAAACGTTGTCTGGGTAGCGGTCATGGTAAATGTACCACCCACCTGGTCTTCGTTAGACGCGTTGAAGGTGACTTCCCCGCTGTTGGAGGCAAAAGTGCGTTCTGGCGGCAACGGATCGGCATTCGTCCAGAAGATGAATCCTAATTCGTCTGTGTTGAGAAAGTCACCCTCCGTATCGTCGAAAAAGTCGGCACGGATGTCTGCGAGGTCATACGTTGTCGTCGTAGGCTGCTCGCCAAGGCGAAAGAAAAACCCACCTGTGCTGGCAAGCGGACCAAAGTCCTCAATGTCGTCCTGGTCAGTAAGCACAAGTTGGAACCCCT
>CAZZCI010000075.1:0-9810 GCA_964653015.1 uncultured Rhodothermales bacterium | reverse complement strand
GGCACGTCGCTAAACATGTACATGCTGCGTCCCTAAGGATTTGCCTACCGCACCTTGTCGTACGCCTCCATCGCGGCATCGCGGGCGGTGCTGTGATCTACGATGGGCTCGGGATATGTTTTGCCCAGCGTGACGTTCGCCTTGCGGAGCGTTTGCGCAGAGGCCTCCCAGGGCGCGTGGATGTCGCTCGTGGGCAGGTTGCGTAGCTCGGGGATCCACTCGCGCACGTAGTCGCCGTTTGGGTCGTGGCGCTCGCCCTGCGACACCGGGTTGAAGATGCGGAAGAACGGCTGCGCATCGGCGCCGGAGCCAGCGGACCACTGCCAGCCCATCGAGTTGTTGGCGAGGTTGCCATCGACCAGGCAGTCCCAGAACCAGCGCTCACCATGGTACCAGTGGATGAGCAGGTCTTTCGTAAGAAACGAGCCCACGATCATGCGCACGCGGTTGTGCATCCATCCTGTTTCGTAGAGCTGACGCATCCCGGCATCCACGATCGGGTAGCCGGTCTGCCCGTGCTGCCAGCGCTGCAGTGCTTCCTCGTCGTCGGTCCAGGCGAAGTCTTTGAACTTGTCGCGGTAGGTTTCGTCGGGGATCGTGGGGTAGTGATGCACCATGTGGTACGCAAACTCGCGCCACACCAGCTCCTGCAGGTAGGGCTCGGCGGCGTCGTGGGCATCGTTGGCATCCGCCCAGTCGGTAACGGCGTGCCACACCTGCAGCGGACTCAGTTCGCCGTGGTGCAGATACGGCGAGAGCCGCGAGGTGCCGTCGTGGTCGGGGCGGTCGCGCTCGGTCTCGTAGTCGGCGATGACGTGGTCGAGCGTGTACTGCAGACGCTCGTGTGCCGCCGCCTCGCCGGGCGTCCACATCTTGCTGAGCCCGCCGGTCCAATCCACGCCGTCGTGCTCTTTGGGATGCAGGTGCATATCCTGCACAGACACGCTGTTGGGCCAGGCGTCGGGCGCGGTGTCCGACAGGTCGGGCGCGCCAAGCGGCGGAGCATCGGTGCGCAGCAGGTTGTGCCCGGTCACCTTGTTCCAGAAGGGCGTGTAGACGTGGTACGGTCCGCCACTGGTTGTTTCGACGCCCTCGGGGTCGTGCAGCAGCTGGGTTTCGTGGGATACGGGGCGGCAGCCGGTGTTGCGCAGGGTTTCGGCAACGGTGTTGGCCTGTGCAGCCAGCGTGGGCTCGTAGCGCCGGTTCCAGTGCAGGTGTGTAGCGCCGACGGCTTCGGCGCAGTCGAGCAGCGCGTCTTTAGCGGGGCCGGTGCGCAGAATGAGCCGTGAGCCGGCTTCCTGCAGGTCGGATTGCAGCGACTGCAGGGATTCGTGTAGCCACCACCGATGCGCGCCGCCCGGCTGCCAGGGCGCCTCGCCGTCGGGGTCCCACACAAATACGGGAACGACCGCTCCTTGCCGGGCGGCAGCGTGGAGGGCGGGGTTGTCGCGCAGGCGCAGGTCGTGGCGGAGCCAGACCAGGGAAACGTCGGGCATATCGAGGAGCGTGTTCGGTTGGTGGGTGGTACTAAACAGAAGAGACCCTGCTGGGCGCGGTCGACAGGCAGCAGGGCAGTGACGGTTGTGTGCACGTTACAGCGTGCCGTTGTGCACCTGCGTGCGGATGTCGTCGGCGCGCTCGGAAATGGCGCTCCGCTCCGCATCCTCCTTGCGCCGCACGTTGGCCAACTGAAAGTTCATGCGCCGATTGCCGCTGAGCGTATCTTTGTGGCGATCCAGGAAATCCCAGTAGAGCGTTGTGAAGGGGCAGGCATCTTCGCCGGTGGCTTCGTTGGGGTTATAGCGGCAGCCGGGGCAGTAGTTGCTCATGCGGTTTACGTACTTACCCGAGGCCGTGTAGGGCTTAGTGCCCACGTAGCCGCCATCGGCATACTGCGACATCCCGAGCATGTTGGGGACCGACACCCAGGGCCAGGCGTCGATGTAAAACGCTTCATGCCAGTCGTTGAGCTCCTGCGGATTGATGCCGTAGAGGAGCCCGAACAGTCCGGTGATCATGAGGCGCTGGATGTGATGCCCGTAGGCGTGATCGACCACCTGCGAGAGCGAATCGTGCATACACGCCATCTGTGTATTGCCGGTCCAGTAGAAGTCGGGGAGCGGCTCGGTGGCGCCGAGTTCGTTCATCGCGGGCCAGTCGTCGGCGCGGTGCCAGTAGAGGCCGCGGATGAACTCGCGCCAGCCCAGAATCTGCCGGATGAACCCTTCGACGGCGTTGAGCGGAGCGTGGCCATCGTGGTAGGCGGTTTCGGCGGCGCGGATGACGTCGCGCGGGTCGAGCAGCTTCAGGTTGAGCGCCGGAGAGAGTTGCGAGTGTGAGAGCCAGGGGCGCCCGGTCCACATCGCATCTTGGTGCGTGCCAAAGGTGGGCAGCCGCTCGTCGATGAACCGGTCGAGCGCCTCCTGAGCCTGCTGAGGTGTAACGGGCCAGGGGAACGGCTCGCTGATGCGCCCGGGCGCATCGGGATAGGCTTCGCTAACATCGGCGATGGCCTCCTGTACGTATGGGTCGTCGCGATACGACGGGGGATCGGGCAAGAGACCAGGCCCGTCGGCTCCAAACGACTCGCGGTTCTGCTTGTCGTAGTTCCAGTCGCCACCGATGGGATCGCCGCTGTCGGTGAGCAGGCAATTATAGGCGCGACGTTGCTCGCGATAGAAGTACTCCAGCGTAGGTGATTTGCGTCCGTCAACCCACTCGGTGAATGTATCGTGTGTGCACAGGAAGTGCGTATCCTCATGGAGCGTGAGGGAGATTCCGGCCTCGTCGCAGATGCGCTGCAGTTCACGACGCTGCTCGATGGACCCCGGTTCGGTGGCGTGGACCGACTCGGGAGACTCTGCAGCAATGGTATCAGACAAGTATGCAAACGGCCCACGGGCAGATGCAGCAGTGCACTGCTCCACCTGCACCGTGAAGCCGCGGGATTGCAAGTCGTCTACAAAATAACGTTGCGCCGCCACCACATACACACGCTTCTGCCGATGCTCGGGCGTATCCGGCGCCGTGTGTTCGGTGAGCAGGCAGACATCCTGGTCCGGGTCCGCTGTTTCAAGCAGCGCAGCGGAGCGATCCAGTTGGTCGCGTAGAAAAAAGAGGAGGCGGCGCATGGGGAGAGATACAAGGGGAAAATCAAATGGGTCTGCAAAACCGACGCTTACGCCTTGTGCGCCTAACTGCGCAGCGTGCCGAGGCCGCCATCTACGCCAATGACTTGCCCTGTGACCCAATCGGAATTGGGATCGGCCAGCCAGCAGATGGCATCGGCGACGTCTTCGGGCTGCCCAACACGGCCTAGCGCGTGCATGGCTTCAGACTGCTTACGACCGGCCTCCGTACGGAGAATGTTGGCAGCAAGCGGCGTATCCACCAGGCCAGGTGCCACACAGTTGATGCGTACGCCGCGTTTGGCATAGGTGGCCGCCGCCGCTTTTGTGAGTCCAATGATGCCGCTCTTGGCCGCAGCAATGGCTTCGTGGTTGTTTAGACCAATGCGTCCTACCGCTGATGAACTCAACACAATACTTCCGCCGCTGCGCATGAGCGCACGCGATGCAGCTTTGACTGTGAAGAACGATGAGTCGAGGTTCAGCGCCATCTGCTCGCGATACTCCTCGATGGAGGTCAGGTGGGCAGGCTTCAGCAGAATAGACCCTACCGTGTGAATGACGCTGTCGATGTCGCCGTACGCGTCTTTGGCTGCGTCGATAAGTCCTTGCACAGCCTCGTACTGCGTAGCATCCAATGGATGTACGGTGGTATCCGTGTCGAGCGAATCGGCTAATTCGTTGAGATCAGATTCGGTGCGGGCTCCGAGCACAAGACGAGCCCCATCAGCAGCAAGACGGTGTGCAACTTCAGAGCCAATTCCTCCAGTAGCCCCGATGAGTACAAAAACGGGTGCGTTATCGGAAGAAGCCATAAGCAATCACAAAAATGTGGAGAAGGAGCAGTTTCGAAAGCACAATGTTGTAGCTTAGAGCATGAAGCAAAGATTCCTTCCGCCACAGATATGCGCAGATTGTTACGGGAGAAACACTCTTGAAATAGAGACAGAAAAAGCCAGGCTCCCAATATATGAGAGCCTGGCTTTCAACGGGTTTTCCGAATGTTACGGGTGTGTCGTTATCTTCAGCCCAGCAACATGTGCTCGGTCGTGCCCGCTTTTTCCTGATGAGTTAAATCTCAAGCAGGTGCTTACTCTTCCGGCGGAAGCAGCACACCGTCGATAACGTGGACCACGCCATTAATGGCTTCGATGTCCGCTTCGACGACTTGTGCGTCTCCGACCATTACACCCTCATCGGATACGTCGATGCTAAGCTCGTCCCCTTGCAGGGTAGTTACCGACTGTTCGCCATCTTCCAGGTCGTCGGAGAAGACTTCACCTTCAACGACATGGTAGAGGAGAACAGCTTCTAGTTCATCGGTATCTTCGAGCAACTCGTCAAGTGCCCCATCGGGGAGCCCTTCGAAGGCTTCGTTGGTAGGCGCAAAGACAGTAAAGGGGCCGTCCTCGGCGAGCGTTTCCGTGAGGCCAGCTGCATCGAGTGCCGAAACGAGCGTTGTAAAGCGTGCATCGCTAATCGCGATGTCTACAATGCTCAGTGAGTCCTGGGCCATGGTGGGCGCAGGCTCGTCGTCGATCTCACCAGCATCGTCCGGGGCGTCAGGGGTTTCACCGTTGCACGCTGCAAGTCCGATAATCAAAAAGGCGGCGAGGGCGAGCATCGACAGCCCGCGTGTAAGGTAGGATTGGGTTAATTTCATTGATGATCCTCCGTGGTTAATCACAGAATATAGGGGAATATAGCATGGTACGTACAGTCGCGGTTGATTGCACGCTTAACGAGATCGCCAAGCATGCGCCTTCGACTGCACCCCGATGCGTTTTGCGATCGTAAGTTTAGCACGTACGACGCAACAATGCAACGGGCGTGGGGTGATGTTGCATTCGCAACTATGCCCCAATATGATGCATGGAAGTGAGCAATGCTACCCAAAAGAGGGTACGGTTTGCCAGAATGTTACGTATCACCCCCTTTTGGACGTAACGTTTTCGGATCCTTGCGCTAAATGATCTGCTCGAAAGGTCTTTTCCCCACCATATGAAGCACCAACCATTGTCCTTTCTATCTTTGGAAAGCGGAAACATCTTCCAAAAAAGCGCCTACGCCGGCATCCACCTTCCCTTGCCGTTGCTTGTCTATTCCCTTTATGCCTGCTGACAACCTTTCACCGGATGAGTCGTCCGCCTCGGCGCGTTCTTCATCAGCCGACACATCCGACGATGCCTGCTCGGCCTCTTCTTCGAAGACTGAAACGGAGGCTGAATCTACGAATGACGCCCCATCATCTGAGGAGGTGGGTCGTGGGCTGTTTCATGCAGGTCTGTGGTTTGAACTGGGGTTAGGAGTCACAGCCGTAGTGTGGGCGTACTGGCGTGGGCTTCCCATGCTTGATGAGTTGCCGTGGTCGGCATCCATTGTGCTGGAAAGTATTATCGCCACGCTTCCGCTTGTTGCCGCACTGCTTATTCTGATGCGCGTTGATGCTCCGTGGATGGAACGCATTGAAGCCCATGTGCGCTCGTTTCTGCGTCCTATTCTGCAGTATGGCGGGCTTACAGGAATGGCGATATTAGCCCTTGCTGCAGGCGTGGGGGAAGAGTTGCTGTTTCGAGGCGTGGTGCAAGCTGAACTGATTGGACTCATCGGTCCGTGGGGCGCGTTGGTTGTTGCCAGCATTATCTTCGGCGTATGCCACTGGATCACTCCTGCCTATGCACTCATAGCCACTATAATGGGCGCTTATCTTGGCGGTCTGTACATGTACACCGGCGGGCTGACGGTTCCGATTTTAGTGCATGCCTTCTATGACTTTGTGGCGTTTGCGTACTTTGCCTGGACGGAGAAGCAGACCTCCACAGCACCATAGATGCAAAACAACCGATAGCCCCACCATTTATTCGGATGATTCATTCGTTTGCAACAAATCGTCCATGGAGTCATCGTCGGTTTCAGCTTTTGCCTGCTGATGGGCTTCTCGAAACTGCGTCTCTAAATCATCTTGTTGGTTAAAGATAAAGTAGCGCGTTGCGGTCTTTCCAATCGCCACGGTAGCGGCATAAGCCACCCCTGCCGAAACTGCCTGTCCGTAGCCTGGCACAAATTGCACCAACGCCCGTGCGGCCTCACGAAAAGCAAATCCGGCTCCTACGTTTACGCCTGTGGCAACTAGAAAGTCGCGCGCTGTTTCCATATCCATGCGACGCCCCCCTACGTATCCAATCGACATCACCAAGAGCACTTGGGCCGTTGTGATGGGCGCAATGTCGGCGACGGGTACGGGCGTGGCTGCAATGCCGCCGCACACAACAGCCGTACTCTGCGTAAGTCGGTTCGCTATCGTTTGCTGTAGCGCCTGCATCCGCGAGAGTCGTGCGAACTCAACATGGGCCTCATCGGGAAGCTGTGTGAGCAGGTATTCTACGAGTGCCTCTACATTCCATCGCTTATCGGCTCGGCGCTGGCCGGTGCGATCCCACGATTGGTAGAGCCCAACTCCCATTGTACGGAGCACCGAATCGTGCAGGTCATCGAGTGCCTCGATCTTACGTGTCAGGTGTGCACAGACTGCATCTACGCGCTCCAGCTTTTCGTTGAGTTCCTCTGGGTCTTCCTCATCGGGCCGGTCGAGACGCACGTACTGTGGCTCTAGTAGATCGCAATGCGTAAGCACACCGACGATGGGCGGTGCAAAGCCGTGCTTTTTGCGTACATCCCGCGCAATCCGTTGCAGCGCCTCTAGATCTGCATCAATGGCTGCATCCACTTCTTGGGCTTTGATAAGAAAGAGCAACACATCGGGCGGCGTCTCGTGCACCGCAGCTCGAATTGAATCTTCGGGCGTATCGGCAGCATCAGTTTCTTCAGGGTCCGACCCTTCCTGCAGCCCCCGGGTGTCGAGCACCTCAAGTTGTCCAAGCTCGCTCTCATACGTATACCACTGAGCGGCTCCGGTTTGCGAGGTCTCATGGCCCACGGTGGCCACCTCCTCGCCAAACAGCGCATTGATAAGCGACGACTTGCCGCTGCCCCGACGCCCAACCAATGCAAACCGTGCAGCACGCTTCTCTAGCATGAGAGCACGCAACTCCTCAATACCATCGCGCACTTTCTCGACGAGTCGTCCAGGCACTCTGTCAAGGTGTGTCTCCAAGAGCTCCAATGTTTTCAAGAGGGGACCCCGTGGTGCATCTGGCATAGTACCGTATGCGTTAGTTCGATAAGAGGCGGAGTTGTCAATTCCGTACGTATAGCGCTTATCTACAGTTGCGGATCTGTTTCCGATTCGTTGCCCTTATAGTTTATGCTGTTTTCCTCCTTCCATCTCCCTCTCCGCGGCACACATACAGAGCGCCTTTGCATTTGAAACATCCCGGATACAGGTTCGTATCGTTTGCATGAAGATTCAATAGGGCAACCCCCTACAATCGTCGATTTTTGTGTAGACCCCCGGACCGCGAATATGCCCTCTCGCAAGAAGCCCGAAGCTGACATTCAACGCCTCTATCCGATTTGGATACAAGTCGGAGCGGTTATTACGCTGCTGATCTTGGTCACCGCGTTTAACGTGGACCTGGATCGAGGCGGTGACTTTGAGGTGATGCTCGAAGAACAGGATGTGGTTGAGATGGAAGAGATCCAGCAAACTGAGCAGGAAGTTACACCGCCTCCGCCTCCTCGCCCCCCTACCCCTGTTGAGGTCCCCAACGACGAAATCCTTGACGACCAGGAGTACGACTGGGACTCCACCCTTGACTTTGACGAGCCCCAAGATACCGGCCCCCCTCCCTCTGCCCCTGATGAAGAAGAGGAAGAAGACGAAATCTTTGTCGCGGTTGAGGAAAGTCCTGAACTAATTGGTGGGATGCAAGCGCTCTACGACGAGGTCAGCTACCCCGACTTCGCCCGCCGTGCTGGCATTGAGGGCCGCGTAGTTGTGCAATTTGTTGTTGACGAGGAGGGCAACGTCACTGATCCGCAAGTGCTTAGCTCGCCCCATGACTCGCTTTCAGAAGAGGCCATACGCGCTGTAAGCCAGATGCAGTTCACCCCCGGACGCCAGCGTGACCGAGCGGTGCGCGTGCAGATGTCGCTGCCTGTCATGTTTGAGTTGAACTAAGTGGAGCTAAACTAACCTGTAGCTTCTCGGAATCGAGACATACTGTCAATAAGAAAGCGCCGTCTAGCGTAGAGCTAGGCGGCGCTTTTCTGACTCAGCACGGATATCTGATGCCGCGGCTACGGCTGTGTGCGGCTGTCAACCGTGCATGTCGTGTTTATTCCCCCACGCACATTATACACCGTCTCTACAACCAGATACTCAGCATTCTCTAACGTCTGCCATATATCATCAAACACAATAGCCGTAATATCTTCCTGGGCGGCCCCGATATCGCGCCACGACACAAAATAGTACTTCAGGCTTTTGAGCTCCATAATCCAATCGCCCGGCACATACTCGATACGAATGATGCCAAAGTCGGGCAACCCAGAGAAGGGGCAACGCGCGGAAAACTCCCCCGGCTCAGTTTCATACGTCACCTGCTGCCGGGCTTCATGCGTATAAGGAATTCGGTGGATATCATCTTGACGCGTGGTTGGCGGCAGAAACGGACGGATATGCCCTTCCGGCTCAATACCGAATTGCTCCATGTACGCAAGGGCTTCCCGCGTGTGGGCTACGGCCTCTTGTATCCATTCCTCTTGAGAGGCATCCTCAGAGGGCGGTTTGTTAGATGACGTATCGGTCATAGATAAATCGAATGTGCTCAAACAATGAACGCGTAACAAAGTCGAACGCAGCGGAAATTAGGCGAGCAGAGATGCAAATCCAATGTTAACAGGAAAGATTTGTATCACGTCTCTTCAGAATTACCATGACGTTTGTCACCTTTGTCGCAGTGCCCGCTCTGGTACTTGCCTATTTGCTGGCTCCGGTTTTACTTAGTTTGGGAGAAAGTGGCCCCGATGGATCAGATACGGGAAGCGGCGGGTTGCCGCCCGGCAACGATCGCCCCACGCCTCCGTCTCCCACGTGTGGCGACTCGGCCACGGTGCCTCTGTCTTCGGTCACTGTGCGCGTTTCCGATGCGCCATTCGTCACTTCCAGAGAGTTGCTTTGACTTTTCCCCGACAAATGCGAAGCCTTCACGCCCGTCAAAGATCACGCGATGCGTGCTCATGCAGTAGGTATAGACGCTATCGCTTCATGTCTGTAGTCAGAATGACTCGTTTATAAGACCACGCTGGGTCAATTCGAAAAGCATCCTTTGTCCTGCTGCACAGCAGTCCCCAGTCGCCGTGTGTTAAGCGTCGTCTTCCATCACCAAATCAAGCAGATTGATGACGCGGCGCTGCAATTGTCGACGGTCTACCACCATATCGATAAATCCGTGCTCTAGCAAAAACTCGGAGCGCTGAAATCCATCGGGTAGGTCCGACCCAATCGTTTCGCGGATCACGCGCGGTCCTGCAAACCCGATGAGCGCCTCTGGCTCAGCAATGTGGAAGTCGCCCAGCATCGCGAACGACGCAGTGACCCCTCCCGTCGTAGGATGGGTGAGGATCGATATAAATGGCAGTCCCGCTTCATCGAGACGCGTAAGATGCGCGCTGGTTTTCGCCATCTGCATCAGGCTCAAGGCGCCCTCCATCATGCGAGCCCCGCCGCTCTGCGTAATGGTAATCAGTGGATACCCATTGGTGTAGGCCCGCTTGATGG
>CAZZCI010000074.1:5831-9903 GCA_964653015.1 uncultured Rhodothermales bacterium | reverse complement strand
TACGCATAAATCCCACGCAAGCGCAATGCCTCGGCCACTTTGCGCACCGACATCACGTATGCGCCGATGCGGAGCGAGGTGTCGTGCTCCTCGGCTGTTTCATACACCCGGTCAAACGCCTCGGTCATCACGCGGTCGAGCCGCCGATTCACGCGCTCTAGCGACCAGAAGTAGCCCTGCCGGTTCTGTACCCACTCGAAGTAAGAGACCGTGACCCCCCCTGCATTGGCCAAAATGTCGGGAATGACAAGCACGCCCTTTTCGTTCAGAATGTCATCGGCAGCAGGCACGGTTGGGCCGTTCGCGCCTTCGACGACAAGCTCAGCTTGCAGGTCGTGAGCTATGGACTTGGTGATCTGGTCTTCTTTAGCAGCAGGCACCAACACGTCTACATCCAGCGTAAGGAGTTCTTCGTTGCTAATGGGAGTGGCCTCGGTAAACCCTTCCAGCGAGCCCCCATGTGCTTTGGTGTACGCCTGAGCCGCCTGCAGGTCGAGGCCGTCGGCATTGTAGTATCCACCGCTTACATCGCTCACCGCGACTACGGTGCAGCCCTGCTCGGCCAGGAGTTCAGCGGCTACAGCGCCTACGTTACCAAAGCCCTGTACAGCAACCCGACAGGTGTTTGGATCCCGCCCCATTTCGTCGAGCGCTGCCAGCGTAACAATCATTACACCGCGTCCAGTAGCTTCGTGCCGTCCTTTTGAGCCACCTAGCGAGACCGGCTTCCCCGTAACGACGGCGTTCTCCGTGCGGCGTGCATGCATTGAATACGTGTCGAGTATCCACGCCATGATCTGCTCGTTTGTGTTCATGTCGGGCGCGGGGATGTCGCGGTCGGGGCCAAACACGTTGAACATATCCGATGTATAGCGGCGCGTAAGGCGTTCCAATTCGCCCGGGCTCATATCCTTTGGATTGCACACGACCCCGCCTTTGGCACCGCCGAAGGGTACATCCACCACCGCACACTTCCAGGTCATCCAGGCGGCCAGCGCCTTCACTTCGTCAAGCGTTACATCGGGCGCATACCGAATGCCGCCCTTGCTGGGACCCAGCACGTTATTGTGGATCACCCGAATGCCCTTAAACACCTCGATGTGGCCGGTATCCATCACCACGGGTACCGAGGTGATGTGCACCTTGGCCGGGCGGCACAAGTAGTCGTAAAATCCAGGGTTGAGTTCGAGGATCTCGGCAGCCACGTCGAAGCGATCCATCATCGACTGAAAGGGCGTATCCTGATCGAGGGGCGCCGGCTCGCGATATACAGACGGGTCGTGCACATCAAATTTGAACGGCATACGGACAGAAGCTGTTGGTGAGTCGTTGTAGTGAACGCCGTCCGCCACTGCGACGCACGTGCGTGTCTCCAACATACGGGAGATGAAACACGGGTGCTACTCTAACGGGCCGCTGCTGATCATTCTTTGCTTGTATTCTTTTTTGCTTATGTCTGATGCCCCTCAACCGCTTTCAAATCGTGCGGCTTCCACCATTAAACGGCTGCAGCACCGTCGAAATCGGACGCGGGCGGGGCTTAGCGTGCTCACGGGATGGCGCTCGGTGGAATCGGCAGTGCAGGGGGGCGCAGAGTTGGCTTACGTTGTGGCTACGCCCGATGAGTGGGCGCGCCCCGACTTGCAGCAGTTGTTAGAACCATATCCGGATGTTACGCGCTACAGCGCCGAGCCCGATGCATTGAACGCGGTGGCTCCGGTAGCAACCGTACAAGGCGTGCTGGCGACCGTGCGCATCCCGCCGTTGTCTGCAGATACGGTGTGGACCGAGGCGCGCACGGCGCTCGTCCTTGATGGCGTGCAAGATCCGGGCAATGTAGGTACGCTCATCCGCACAGCAGCGTGGTTTGGTCTGGATGCCGTGATAGCGGGGCCGGGAACGGCTGGGCTTTTCCATCCGGCTGTGCTACGCGCTGGGATGGGGGGACATTGGGATCTGACGCTGGCTCGCCACGATGCTCTGCCCGATGCCATCACAGAAGCGCGCCGGGCTGGGTTTACGTGCTATGGGGCCGACCTTGCAGGCACACCGGTCCAATACTGGCACCCCGTGCATCCATCGTTGCTCGTGATAGGGAGCGAAGCCCACGGATTGAGTCCGGCGCTTCTGAACGCGCTCGATGAACCGGTGTCGATCAGTGGGGCCGATGATCGTGGGGCCACCGAATCGCTCAACGCTGCCGTGGCGGCGGGTATCGTTATGCACCGGTGGAGCGTGGGCGCTTCGTAATGGAAGACATACCGCGCCCTTGCAACGCTTCGCTGAATGCAGGGATGCAACTCGGTTTTTTTCTTTGTATACTGCAAGGTTGTACCGCTAATGTGTACTGCTGATGTACACAGCGTTGCCTTTCGTATGCCTTCTCGCTTAGCTGTCTACCCCTCCGACACATGGAAATATCGTCGTTACAAAGCCTGTCGCGTGAGCATGGCCTCATGACGATGGAGCAGCCGCTCCAAAAACGCGATGCCGATGATCGATTGCGCATCGGCGTTCCCCGTGAGGTCGCCAACGAAGAGCGCCGCGTAGCACTGGCGCCCAGCGGCGTTGCAGCGCTCGTTGCCGATGGACACGAGGTGTTTATCGAAGAACAAGCCGGTGCACAGGCGCACTTTCGCGATGATGAGTATGCCGAGGTGGGGGGGCAGGTGCTCGATAGTGCCGGCGACGTGTATGGACGGAGCGATCTGATCGTGAAAGTGGGGCCCCCAAACAATGAGGAACTCGACCTGCTGCAGGAGAAGCAGGTGCTGATTTCGGCGCTGAACCTGGGCGGTACCACGCCCGAGTTTCTACATCACCTGAAGCGCCTGCGCGTGACGGCCATTGGGTTCGAGTTCATCCGCGATCGCGATGGCACGTTTCCGTTGGTGCGCATGATGCACGAAATCACGGGCTCGATGGCCATTCAGGTCGCGGGGCGCTACCTCGAAAGTAACGAGGGCGGTAAAGGCGTGATGTTAGGGGGCATTTCGGGTGTGCCACCTGCAACAATCGTTATCATGGGGGCCGGCGTGGTGGGCGAATGGGCCGCTCGCACCGCCCTTGGCTATGGCGGACACGTCATTGTGCTCGATCAGGAGTTGGGGGCGTTGCGCTCCCTTGAGCACTACCTGGACCGGCGCATCACGACAGCAATGGCAAGCGATCAGTACTTGCGCCAGGCGGTGCGCTCTGCCGATGTGCTGATTGGCGCGATGATGTCGGACGGCCAGCGCTCGCCTCTTACGGTAACCGAAGATATGGTTGCTACCATGGCTCCAGGTGGTGTAATCGTGGATGCGGTAATGGATCAGGGCGGGTGCATTGAAACGAGTCGTCCCACCACACACTCAAACCCCACCTACCGCGAGCACGACATTATCCACTACTGCGTGCCCAACATGCCGTCGAACGTGGCCCGCACGGCCAGCTACGCCCTCACGCATGTACTCGTGCCCTATCTACTGCGCATTGGTGAGGTGGGAGCGATCAACGATGCGCTATGGAACGACGAGGGCCTTCGCAGCGGCACCTATGTGTATCGACAACACCTGACGAAGAAAAGCCTGGCCACCCTCTTTGGGATGCCCTACCGCGATATCGAACTGCTTATTGCGTCTGGGATTTAGGACGCATCCCAGTTGAGGACACAGAGATGGCATGCGCTACAACCGTCCGATTAGGTCGCGCAGGCGCAGTTCCCACACCTTCCAGGCGGCCTCGCGCACAATGGCCTTACTCATCTTGGATTGTCCTTCGCTCCGTTCCGTAAAGATGACAGGGATCTCCTGAATGCGAAACCCGGCACGCCAGGTACGAAAGTGCATTTCAACTTGAAACGCGTACCCATTAGAGCGTACCCGGTCGAAGTCAAGATAGGCAGGCACGCGGCGATGGAAACACTTAAAGCCAGCGGTCACGTCCTGGATCGGCATGCGGGTGATGGCGCGCGTATACATTCCAGCACCGTACGACAACACCAGGCGTGGAAGCGGCCAATCGATAACGCGTACCCCGTCGATATAGCGCGATCCGATCGCTAAATCGGTTTGATCGGCAGCCACCGGCT
>CAZZCI010000074.1:1681-5731 GCA_964653015.1 uncultured Rhodothermales bacterium | reverse complement strand
ACGTGTAGCCCTCCGGGTTGCGCCATCACCTGCTGTAACACCGTACCAATGGTAGCGGCTTCATTGTACGTAGGAATGATGACGAGCGTAGACACAGCGAACCGGTAGCAAATGAAAATAGACGCGTTCGGATGTTCGCTAAACGAGCAACAAAGCGAAAGCGGTTCCGTGCTAAAAACAAATCCATCGAAGCTGGAACCTGCACGAAAATAAGTGGGAGAGCCTGGTGATTCAAGCGATACGCTGAAACCGTGTGCCGTGGCCTTCCTTAAAAGGGCTGGTATTTCCGCCACCATTTTCGATGCGGAAACCACCGCTGTGTACATCCTTTGGCAGACAAACAAAACTTATGGCATCGAGCAAAGAGGTATCGAGCAGCCCCGACAAAGAATCAACCACCGGTGATGGGGGGGCCAGTGACACTCCGAAAGGCCCCTGGACCGAGCAATCCATCGACATCCCCGAGGGCGGGCTTAGTGAAGAGTATACGTTCAATACGTATCCGGCTGACGCCTACACTCACGAGGACATCGACGCGGATGCCGATGAACTCGTCGAAATGTTTCGCAGCATGACGCTGCAACGTCGCTTCGAGGAACGCTGCCGACAAATGTATCAGCAGCAAAAAATCTCGGGGTTCTTGCATCTGTACATCGGGCAGGAAGCGGTATCCACCGGGTCTGTACACGCCATTCGCTTGGGCGAAGACTCGGTCATTACCGCCTATCGTGACCACGGCATCGGGCTGGCTATGGGGATGGAGCCCGGACCGGCTATGGCCGAGTTGTTTGGGAAGGGCACGGGTTCATCGCGCGGAAAAGGCGGCTCCATGCACTTCTTTGACAATGAACAGCGCCTGTTTGGCGGGCACGGCATTGTGGGCGCTCATGTGCCGCTGGGAGCCGGAATCGCGTTTGCACATAAGTATCGCGGCGAAGATAACGTCTGCCTCTGCTTTCTTGGCGACGGTGCCGTGAATCAGGGTGCGTTTCATGAGGCGTTGAACCTCGCTTCGCTTTACGATCTGCCGCTGGTTACGATTATCGAGAACAACCAGTACGCAATGGGTACCGCTGTGGAACGCGCCTCGTCGGAGCCAGACTTGTTCAAGCAGGCCATGTCGTACGATATGCCTTCTTCGCTGGTCAGTGGCATGGACGTGTTCAGTGTGAAAAAGGCCGTGGAAGAGCACGCCGAGATGGCACGTAGCGGCCAGCCGTCGCTCATCGAAATCCGCACGTATCGCTACCAGGGCCATTCTATTAGCGACCCGGCTGCGTATCGCAAAGAAGGCGAGCTCGCCGACCGCAAGAGCGAGGATGCCATTGTGCGCTTGCAGCGCTACCTCACCGAAAACGGACTGGCCTCGTCGGATGAGCTTGACGCCATCGATGAAGAGCTCAAGCAAACCGTGCTCGATGCGATCGACTTTGCTGATGAAAGTGATTTCCCCGACGAGAGCGAGCTTTACGATCATGTGTATGCTCAGGACGATTACCGCTTCCTGAAGTAACGGACCTCGCTCTGCACCCTCCGCGACTCTTATTTATCGATTGACCAACTAACCTGATGGCTGAACTGCAATTACGTGAAGCGATTCGCGCGGCAATGACTGAAGAAATGCATCGCGACGAACGCGTCTTTCTCATGGGCGAAGAAGTGGCCGAGTACAACGGCGCATACAAAGTAAGCAAGGGCATGCTCGATGAGTTTGGCCCCGAGCGTGTTATCGACACCCCGATTAGTGAACTCGGGTTTGCCGGACTCGGCATTGGCGCTGCCATGAACGGCCTGCGTCCGATTATCGAGTTTATGACGTGGAATTTCTCGTTCGTGGCGTTTGATCAAGTTGTTAACAACGCAGCCAACATCCGCTATATGTCGGGCGGACAGTTTGGCAATCCCATCGTATTTCGCGGGCCGAACGGTGCCGCGGGCCAGCTTGCGGCCACGCACAGCAACTCGGTCGAGGCGATCTACGCCAACTTTCCAGGACTCAAGGTCATCTCCGTCTCAAACCCCGACGATGCAAAGGGGCTTCTCAAAAGCGCGGTGCGCGACGACGACCCGGTTCTCTTTCTCGAAAGCGAGCTGATGTACGGCATGAAGGGAGAGGTGTCGGATGAGGAGGACTATACGATTCCCATTGGTAAAGCCCGCGTTGCGCGCACTGGCAGCGATGTTACGATCGTCGCGCACAACAAGAGCTACTGGGTTGCCATGCAAGCCGCAGAGGCACTGGCTGAGCAAGGCTACGAGGCCGAAGTGATTGATCCGCGCACTATCAAGCCGCTTGACATCGAAACGATTGTAGAGTCGGTCGTGAAAACCAACCGGCTTGTGGTCGTTGACGAAAGCAATCCGTTTACCAGCTTTGCCAGCGAGGTGTCGCAGCAAGTACAAGAGCGCGCCTTCGACTACCTGGATGCGCCAGTAACTCGTGTCACCGCGGCGGATACACCGTCTCCATACGCGCCGAATCTGTACGAGGCCTACATGCCCAGCGCCGAGGAAACGGTGGAAGCCTGCCGCCAAGTGCTCTATGCCGACGCGTAAATGCCCTCGCGGTGCAATGCCGCGGCCCCTCTGTTATTGTTGATATTCACCCGCTTCACAGCTACCACAACTTATGGCTATCAAAATTGAAATGCCCAAACTCAGCGACACCATGGAGGAAGGGGTGCTTTCCGCCTGGCTCGTGGATGAGGGCGACACGGTTTCTGCTGGCGACATTCTCGCACAGGTCGAAACCGACAAGGCAACGATGGATCTGGAGGCTTTCGACGACGGCGTGTTGCTGGCCAAACTCATTGACGAGGGCGATGCCGTACCGATCGGCAACCTTATTGCGGTGATTGGCGAGGAGGGCGAAGACATTTCGGATCTGCTCGACGACAGCGCTTCGGAGGCTCCATCCGCTGAGGTTGACGAGCCGAAGGCCAGCGATGACACGGACTCCGCTGCGCCAGACACGGAAGCGGCTCCTGAGTCTGCTCCTGTCTCTACCGGCGATGGCGAGCTGGTTGAGCGCACGCCCGAGCCTGTTCCTGCGCCTACCGATGCGCAGGGCGAACGCGTCAAAGCATCGCCCTTAGCGCGTCGCATCGCCCAAGAACATAACGTGAGCCTGACCGAGGTATCAGGCTCGGGTCCACACGGGCGCGTCGTGCGGAGTGATGTGGAAGCGGCGATCGAGCAGCGCGACGCAGCTCCAACGCCCGCTCCCGAGCCCGCAACGCAACCCACGGCTGCTGCGCCTGCCGAGTCGGTCAAGATCGACACGGACTACCAGACCGAGCCAATCTCGCAGATGCGTAAAGCCATCTCGCGTCGATTGGCGCAGAGCAAGTACACGGCTCCGCACTTCTACCTGACCGTCGATGTGGCGATGGAGAAGGCCGCCGCTGTGCGCGCTGAGCTAAACGAGCTGGCCGAAGCCAAAGACCGTCCGCGCATCTCCTACAACGATCTGATTACGAAAGCCTCTGCGCTTGCGTGTGCCGAACACCCTTACGTAAACGCGTCGTATCACGCCGACGAGGGCGAAATCCGACTGTACGACGATGTGCATGTAGGTGTGGCTGTGGCCATCGACGAGGGACTCATTACGCCGGTCATTCGCAATGCCGATCAGAAGGGGCTGGCACAGATTGCTGAAGAGACAAAGACGCTTGCCCGAAAGGCTCGCGACCGCGAACTGCAGCCGGAGGAGTACGAAGGTGCAACCTTCACCACCAGCAATCTCGGCATGTTTGGGATTGAAGAGTTCACGGCTATTCTGAACCCGCCCAACGCCTGTATTCTGGCTATCGGTGGCATTCGTGATGAGCCGGTGGTCGAAGACGGCGAGGTCGTGCCCGGCAAGCGGATGAAGGTGACGCTCTCCTGCGACCACCGCGTCGTTGACGGTGCTGTGGGCGCGCAATTCCTGGATACGCTGCGCACCTACCTCGAAGAACCGATGACGATGCTGCTGTAAGTCCTTCGCTTCATTCCGATTGATGCGAAACGCCGTAGCCGGAGCGCGATGCCTGGCTGCGGCGTTTGTTG
>CAZZCI010000074.1:0-1581 GCA_964653015.1 uncultured Rhodothermales bacterium | reverse complement strand
TTGGCGTTCTTCTCACAAGCGTCCTTTTCGTCAAATCAATGCAAAGGGTACGCTGCTTGCCGAATTGAATAAGAAACAAGCGGTTGTTGTCCAGCAACCCTTTTACGATTCAATGCCAGACCTGACACCGACCCCCGCTCCCGAAGCCAATATGGCTTGGCTTATTTATGACCTTGTGCGTGAAGGTGAACGGTACCATCTTATAAATGTAGATACTATCTATACGCGTGTGAAACACACGTTGACCGATCTGCAGTATTTCGAAACGCCAGAGGATGATTCGAAGATACGTGCTGCACTTCAGCGAAAGCTGGATCGCGATGATGGCCCCATATTTACATTGTGATTATGCCTAAGACACTATTTGAAGACGTAGAGTATAAGCTGCCCAATGTAGCGAAAGTCCCGTTGTATAGCCCGTTTCGGTATCCTGGCGGAAAATCGCGATGGTACTTTTACGTCAAACAGTGGGTGCTGCAAACACAACCCTCAACGTTTGTTGAGCCGTTTGCAGGGGGAGCACATGCAGGGCTAGCGGTTGCCTTTGAAGAGTGGGCACATCGTATTGTTGAAGACATTGTGCTTGTTGAGCTAGATTCAAATGTAAGTGCTGTCTGGAAAACCATATTCAGCGACGAGGTTGAATGGCTTCTTGACCGTATTCGGTCTTTTGAAATGTCTCGATCTGCTGCTGAAGAAGCCATTGCAGCTAAGGAAGAGTCAGTGCGGGCTCGGGCTTTCGCAATGATTGTACACAACCGCGTGAGCCGAGGAGGTATCACTGCACCTGGCGCAGGATGGGTTAAGAAGGGCGAAAACGGTCAAGGCTTGAGTTCACGCTGGTATGCAAAGACGCTGGTAGAGCGTATTGAAACAATAGCAAAAGCTCGTGAGCGCATTACATTTATTTCTGGCGATGCCTTTGATGTGCTTCCAAGCTATTGCGATTCAGATACAGCGCTTTTTCTTGACCCTCCTTATCCCAAAGCAGGTGGACGTTTGTATAAGCATTCAGATATAAATCACGAACGTCTTTTTCAAATCGCTTCAGAAACCAACGGTCCCGTTTTACTCACCTACGACAACTCTGATCATGTGCAAGCGCTCGTAGACCAGTATGAGTTTGAATCAGAAGAGCTGACGGTGTCTACGACGCATCATACCCGCAAAACCGAGTTGATCATTGGGGAGGACCTAAACTGGTTGCGGTCTATGAATCCGAGCATATGATGGAGCCCTCCACTCTATACTCTACACCAACCGTGTGCCGTTGGGCACGTTGGCGTCGGGAGTAGCAAGGACGACGGCGTCGTTGGAACGGTGAAACCCCGTGACGAGGCACTCTGACATCATGGGCCCAATCTGCTTTGGGGGAAAGTTAACCACCCCAATAATCTGTTTACCTTGCAGGTCGTCTTTCGTATACAAATCCGTGATCTGTGCGCTGGATCGTAGCGTACCAACCTCAGGTCCAAAATTGATGGTCAGTTTATAGGCTGGCGTGTGGGCTTCTGGGAAGTCTTGCACATCCACAATAGTGCCTACCCGCATATCGACCTGCTCAAAGTCGCTCCACGTAAG
>CAZZCI010000073.1:0-9938 GCA_964653015.1 uncultured Rhodothermales bacterium | reverse complement strand
CACTACCGCTATGGCAACCATCCATCTTACGGCATCGGCAGAGACCTGGTGGCAACATGCACGCCAGGATCTTGCTGCCGCCAATCATTTGCTTCAGGGAGACTTTGCTCGCCACGCTGTGGTGCTGGCACATCTAGCGGTAGAAAAGGCTCTGAAAGCCACCTATCGGCATCAGCATACGAGAACGCCGCCGGCGAGTCACGATGTGGCGTATTTAGCCGAACAGATCGACTGGCCTGACGGACCGGACTCCCATGATCGGGCTGTCATGCTTGATGCGCTCAATGTACGAGGGGTGGTGGCGCTGTATCCTGACCAACCTTTTGGGCCCGGCGTACCAAACAATATCGCAGAGGCACGTGCTCGCGTATCTGATGCCCATACCCTGCTTCGCATTCTGGAGGCGGCATAACCACCGGCGACTCACACCAGCATAGCTAACCGCCGGGAGGGACGCGTGACGGCCACATAGAGAAGGGCCTGCTGCTCCGGCCCCCGACATGCCTGCAAATCCCGATAGTCTACAAACACAGTGTCGAAGGTTGAGCCCTGCGCCTTGTGCACAGTAGAAGCGTACGCATAATCCACATTGGCAAACTGTTCGCGCAAGCTGTAGTAGCGATCCCACGCATCCTCTTCTTTCGCCTTCTTGCGACGGCGACGCAGCGTATCGTCGTAGCGTTCTTGCTCTTCTTCATGCAGCACGGTAAGCGATCGTCGCATCCCATCGTACGCACCGCGCACCTTTAGCTCCCATACCTTCCATGTGCTCATGTCATCGCCCTCCATGCGCGTTTCGGTGATGCCCTCGATGCGCACCTCCTCGCTGTTTTTGATCATAGGGCGCTGATCATGAAACCACGTTTCGCGTGCCACAATCCACTCGCCCACCTCGTACCGAGGCGCTTCTTCCCCAAAGCGCGCAGCCCGGATGCGCTGGTTGTACGCCTGCACTGTTTTGTTGCGATACGCGAGCACCCGGGCATGTTCTGGATTCGACCGAAAGGTGTCATCGGTGAAGGCGCGCACTAAGCTATCGAAAAACCCGTCGTCGTTGTGCGTAATGGCAACACCTTCGCCGCCTTCGTAGCGGCTGCGAAAGCCATGCCAGTTGTTGTTGCGCACTTTGGTGGCAAGTTCGAGCACTGGATTGCCCTTCGCCTGGCGGTGGACCGTGTCGAGCGTGGGGCCGGGCACTGCAAGAGCAGGCGACTCCTCTTCGTTGACCGGAGGCAGCTGAGCGGGATCGCCCACAAGCAGCCACTGTACGCGATCGGGGGTGGCCTGGATGTACTGCCACTCATCACGCCCAATCATCGACGCCTCGTCAACGACGACCACGCCCGCTTCCATCTCGCGCTCTTTGTCGTCGGGTACGAGCATGTAGTCGCCTTTGCCATCGGGGCGGAGGCGAAGCCCAAGGTACGAGTGCACCGTTTGTGTCGGCACGGCCACGGTAAGATGATTCCGCAGCACCTGAACCGCCTTGTGTGTGGGCGCACACACATGCACCACGCACTCCTCCTGATCGAGTTGCTCGACCAGTTTGCTCACCAGCACCGTCTTGCCTGTGCCTGCGTAGCCGCGAAGCCCGGTAAATCGCTCGCCCTGCGCCAGGCGCTCATACACAGCGTCGTACGCAGCTTGTTGATCATCGGTCAGCGTCATGGACGTAAGAAACGAACGTACTAGGAAGGAGAATGAAGACGAGGCGAGGCGGCGTTGGATTGCTGACGACGCTTGGCGATGTACTGCAAGTGCCGTCCAAATCCATTCATAACCAACAAATGGGCAACGGCTTGCGTGGCGTTGTACACCGCCCAGGGCAGCATAGGCGAAAAGTCGTGAATCGCTGCCAGTACATACTGCCGGTCAGCGGTCACCCGAAACTCCAGCCGTCCTGCATCCGCTGTTTCCGGAGCGAGGTTGGCTAGCAAGCCGCCCGTTACGTAAAACAACTGACGCCCGTTGGGGCTCCGGTCAGGAGCGTAGCTCAGCTCAAGCAGAGGGAGATCAAACGGCTGTAGCACAAACCGGCAGATCCGTCCTTGACGCACGGTGCACTGCAGAAACGGGCCGCCAATACGCGGCAGCCAGCGCATGTATTGGTTGGCCACATCGCGCGCCGTATACCCCGGCGGCAGCGGCAAACGCTGCACCGAACGCACAACGCTCTGATCTCGCATCACGGCCTGGTCTTCACGGCGCAACGCCGATCGCGGATTGGGCAACGGACGGCCCGCAGAATCGACCGATGCACGCAAGGCATCTTCAAAGGATTGCAGTCCCGGAGCGAGGGCGTCTTGTAAGGCATTCGGATGCGCAGCAGCCTCGTAGCGTAGGCTATCTATGAACGGACTTACCAGCGCCCAGGGGGCTCCACTAAACAGCCACACCCATAACTTGGACAGTCGAGGCGACGTCACCGGCACGGTTCCCATGGGACGGTGCAACCCCAGCACATGCGCGGTACGCTTCAGCATCTGCCGGTACGACATCACATCGGGGCCGCCCAGATCGTAGGTTTTGTCGTGATGCGCAGGCGCTGCCAGCACATGCTTGATTCCCCGCACCACATCACGCAGAGCAATAGGTTGCGTGGTTGCGCTTGTCCAGGCGGGCAACACCATTACAGGCACCCGCCGCACCAGATTGACAAGCATGCTAAGCCATGTACCGCCCGGTCCTACAATAAGCCCGGCGCGGAGGGCGGTGAGCGATGGGTTGCAGGCAGCCAGCGTGTCTTCGATTTCTTGGCGGCTCTGCAACCGTAAGGGCATGGGCGTCTGTGGAGGAATGAGCCCCCCCAGCGTGATGATTTGTTTGACGCCTTGGGCCTCCGCAGCCCGAGCGACGTTATCAGCCAGCAGCACATCTAAGTCCGGCGCACGCGCCTGAGTGAGTCGTGCCGATGCGTTAAGCGAGTGAACGAGGTATACCACATAGTCGGCATCGCGGAGGGCATAACGCACCGCGTACGGATCGAAAAGATCGCAGTGGCGCCAGTGGACCCCTTCGGGCGCAGTAGCTGCCTGGGTTTGTGCTCGAACGGGAGACCGCGTAAGCGCAACAACGGTGTAGCGGCCCACAAGCGCCTTCCGTAACGCTGTACCAACGAATCCCGTAGCTCCTACTAGAGCAACCACCCGACGATCTGAAGAAGGGCCTCCCATGATCTATGTGCAGCGTAAAGACAAACAAAGAAAAGCCGACCCCGGAAACCCGAGACCGGCTTTTTGTGGCGGAGAGGGAGGGATTCGAACCCTCGAAACGGCTATAAACCGTTTACTCCCTTAGCAGGGGAGCGCCTTCAGCCACTCGGCCACCTCTCCGTAATCCATGATGGTGCATATAGCATCCTACCATACGAGCCGACCATCCCCGTTGGTTCCCGCTGAGGTCGTTGAACAATTGTTGGAGATGCCAAGCGTTGCCTATGATTCGAGCGCTTCGGCTCCGCTTGAGATGTCGAGGATCTCCATCGTAATGGCGTTTTGGCGTGCCCGGTTGTACTTCAGTTGCAGCTCATCGCGCAGCTCCTCGGCGTTGCTCGTAGCGTTATCCATGGCCACCATGCGCGCCCCTTGCTCGGCGGCATTTGACTCCAAAAGCGCGCGCCACACCTGATAATTCAGAAAGCGCGGTACAATCACCTCCATAATGGATGATGCGCTGGGCTCAAAGATATAGTCCACTTCAAGGCTACTGTTGCGCTCCGCAGGCGCCTCGTCTTCCGCCATCACTGGCGTGAGGAACTGATCTTTCGGAAGCGGAAGCAGCGGCTCCGCAATTCGATTCTGGCTGATCGTGTTTTTGAACTCGTTATAGACGAGTTGCACTTCGCCCCATATTTCGCGATCGAAGCCTTCAACCGCAGCATCGACTACGTCTTGTGCCAGCGTAAAGCTAAGCCCGTCGAACACGTTGCGGAAGTCGCCAACCAGTTGGTAGTTGCGACGTTCAAAGTGTTCATGTCCTTTGCGGCCCACACAAAGCAAGTACAATTCGCCGTTCGCCTGTTCGTCAGCGTACTGCTTTTCAATGACCGACTCGGCCTTCTTGATAATGTTGCTGTTGAACGCCCCGGCCAATCCACGGTCGGCGGTTACCACAACAAGCAGCACCCCGGTCGCGTCTTCGGGCGCATTAAACAATGGATGCGCTGTATCGTCAAGCTCATCGGTTAGGTGGTCGATCAACTCGCGCAGCTTGTACGAATACGGGCGGGCTGTAAAAATGCGCTCTTGCGCACGCCGCAGCTTGGCCGCAGCTACCATTTTCATGGCACGCGTTACCTGCTTTGTGTTTTCAATCGAGTCAATCCGATTGCGAATGTCGCGAAGGTTTGCCATAGGGCGTTCACAGGATTAAGGGCAGACGGATACGAAGAACGGTGCATCTACACCGCACATGTTACACCGCATCACCAAGCACGTCTTCCGTCTCGTCTTCCTCATCATCTACGATGTACGTAGCGGCTACGTCTTCGACGATCTCGCGGATGGTTTCAGCCGCCTCATCGCTTAGACGTCCCGACTCGCGAATGCTGTCGAGCACCTCGCTGTGTTGCACGCGCACGCGCTCAAGCAGGGTCTCCTCAAACGCTTTCACGTCTTCCACGGGCACCTCATCAATCAGGCCTTCAACCGCTGCGTAAATGATAACGACCTGCTCTTCGGCAGGTAGCGGCTCAAACTCGTTCTGCTTCAGGATCTCCACCATGCGCTCGCCGCGATTAAGCTGGCGCTGGGTGGAGGCGTCTAGATCCGAGCCAAACTTGGCAAAAGCCTCCAGCTCACGATACTGCGACAGGTCGATGCGTAGTGTACCGGCCACGCTCTTCATCGCCTTGATCTGCGCGCTACCGCCCACACGACTCACCGACGTTCCCACGTCAATGGCCGGACGCACGCCCGAGTTGAAGAGGTCGGTTTCGAGGTAAATCTGGCCATCCGTAATCGAAATGACGTTCGTCGGGATGTAAGCAGATACGTCACCAGCCTGTGTTTCGATGACTGGCAGAGCCGTAAGCGACCCGCCGCCCTCGACCTGGTCTTTGAGCCCCTCGGGAAGGTTATTCATGTCGGAGGCCACTTTATCGTTGTCGATGATCTTGGCGCCTCGCTCCAGAAGGCGGCTGTGCAGATAGAACACATCGCCGGGGTAGGCTTCGCGCCCGGGTGGACGGCGCAGCAACAGCGAGAGTTCGCGGTAGGCTACCGCTTGCTTTGAAAGATCGTCGTAGGCGACCAGCGCGTGGCGCCCGGTGTCGCGGAAAAACTCACCGATGCAGGCGCCTGCAAACGGGGCAATGTACTGCAGTGGCGTAGGCATCGACGCCGAAGCGTTTACGATGACGGTGTACTCCATGGCATCGTTACGCTCCAGCGCACGCTGCACCTGAGCTACCGTCGAGTCTTTTTGCCCAACAGCTACATAGATGCAGTAGACCGGCTTATCGGTATCGTGCGTCTGTTGCTGGTTGATGATGGTATCCACAATCACCGCCGTTTTACCGGTCTGGCGATCTCCAATCACCAACTCTCGCTGTCCCCGTCCAATCGGCACCATCGAGTCGATGGCCTTCAGGCCGGTTTGCAGCGGCTCGGAGACGGGTTCGCGGTAAATGACACCGGGCGCCTTCCGTTCGAGCGGCATGTCGATGCGGTCGCCCTCAATGGGCCCTCCACCGTCGAGCGGACGGCCAAGCGGGTCGATCACACGACCCAGCACATTTTCATTGACGGCTACCGACGCAATGCGGCCGGTCCGGCGTGCTTCGTCACCTTCTCTGACGGCATTGGCCTCTCCAAAAAGGACAACGCCAACGCTGTCTTCTTCAAGGTTCAAGACCATGCCTTGCACGCCCGAGTGGGGAAACGTGACCAGCTCCCCAGCTTGAACGTTGGAAAGGCCGTATAGCGTGGCAATGCCGTCTCCGGCTTGAAGCACCGTGCCAACCTCATAGACGTCGGCATCGGCTTCAAAGCCACCCAGTTCACGCTTTAGGACAGACGTGACTTCGTCTGGTCGAATGGCGGTAGACATAGCGGGTTGGTGTTAGCGGATAAGTACGTGGAAAAGGGGGCACGAGAGGACCATCAGGTGTTAAGCAGCCGCCGTGCGCGACTGTGTCCGGAAGCGATCGCGCAGCGCCTCCAGCTTATGGTGTACACTGCCATCGTACACGCGGTCGCCGATGCGGATGACCGCACCGCCCAGCAGCGATTCATCGCGTGTCGTATGGAGTTCGACCGTGGCTTCGGTCAGCGATTCAAGCGCTTCAACCAGAGCCGTGCGCTCGGAATCGTCCAATGCATGTGCTGTGCGCACCTGAACGGGCACAATGCCGTCTTGCTCGCGACGGATGGTTTGGTATGCCTCTACAATCTGCTCAATCAGCGTGGCGCGTCGTTTCGACGTTAGCAGCTGAACGAACTTCAGCGTGAGCGCATCTACCTGGCCATCGAGCAGCGCACGGGCAACACGGCTTTTCTGATCCGCAGAGAGGACCGGGCTCTTAAAGAACCGAGCCAATTCGTCGTTCTCAGCAAGGGTGTCGCGAAGCATCGCGATGTCCGCATCAATGGTTTCGACGCGGCCGGTATCGTGGGCTTCATCCACGAGCGCCGAGGCATATCGAGTTGCAACCGTGCGTTGACTCATAGCATCAAAGTAAGGCTGGGCGATGAAGAGGCCGGCTTCGCACAGGTTCGTGTCGCGTGGCAGAGGCTCTGCCGGACAAGAACGCACTGTGCGAAGGGACGGCTTGGGCGCTTAGTTTTTAGGGAGCTCGTCGATAAAGTCATCTACAAGCTGACGATGCCGGTCGGCATCGAGATCTGCTTGGATGACTTTCCGCGACACATCGATGACCAGATCGGCCACCTCGTCGCGCAGGTCGTCGAGCGCGCCCTGTTTTTCGCGTTGGATTTCGGCCTGTGCTTGCTCACGCATGCGCTGAATTTTCTCGCGTGTCTCTTCGAGCTCCTCTTCGCGCAAACGCTCGGCTGATTCGCGAGCTTCGCGGATGATGCGCTGGGCTTCACGCTCGGCTTCGCGGCGCTGTCTCTGATTTTCAGCCTGCATCTCTTTTGCTTGTTGGAGGGCCTTTTCGGCACGCTCCATCGAACTTTC
Organism: uncultured Rhodothermales bacterium; assembly: GCA_964653015.1. Taxonomy (GTDB): domain Bacteria; phylum Bacteroidota; class Rhodothermia; order Rhodothermales; family Salinibacteraceae; genus Longimonas. The sequence continues at coordinate 2,801 of CAZZCI010000073.1, read as the reverse complement.
GATGCGCGTTTCGCGCTCTTCTAACGCCTCCGTGATGGGTCCCCATCCGAAGCGGTACATGATAAACAGAAAGATAGCAAACGCAAGCGCTTTCCAGAAGAAGAGGCCTGCAGAGGGCTCAATCAGGCTTTGGGCAAGGTAGAACGCCATAGCACTCAGAAAAGGAACGAAGCATGAAGAAGGAGACACGAGGGTCCCGCGCGGCACCCGAAAAGCCTCTTAGGTGCACCCTAACAGGATGCACGGCGGGGCTACGGTGCCGCGTGGGTAGCGCGTACTGCTGCGTAGAAAGACACAAGGGCCTTCCTGTTGAAGGCAAACTGAGCCCTACGCGAGGAAAATAAGCAGCAGGCAGATAACAAGACCGAAGAGCGCCACACCCTCGATGAGGGCAGCGGAAACAATCATCAGACCGCGGATGTCGCCAGCAGCTTCTGGCTGACGGGCAGCGCCATCCATCGCAGAGTCAGCAAGACGGCCAATCCCGTAGGCGGCACCAATTGTAGCAAGACCGGCTCCAAAACCGGCGGCGAGGTAAGCAAGAGCAGCAGCTTCCATGATAATGTGTAGCGTTGTCGTGAATCAAAAAGCGAAACGTCATGCAACGAGTACGTGGGTAGGTGGGGGCATGACAACCCCACAAAGTGGTGTAACAGTTCGGCGCGTCCGCCGCAACATACAACGGTTAGGCTGCAGGGGTGGCGGCTACCGAGTCAGGACCTACCGTGTCGGCCTCATGCTCTGATGAGGCATGTGCCTCACCGTGGTCGTCATGCTCTTCAACAGCCATGCCGATAAAGAGCGCCGACAAGATGGTAAATACGTATGCCTGAATAAAGGCAATTAAGAACTTCAGCAGCAAGATGAAGACCGTGAATCCTGTACTAATGATGCCCGATCCCCAAGCTGCAGCAGCCCCTTCGAACAGAGCGTTCATGATAAACACGACTCCGATGAGGCTGAAGATGATCAGAGCGCCCCCCATCATATTCGCAAACAAACGAATAGCCAATGCAATGTGGCGCGTAAACAGACCGGCAATCTCAATGGGAACCAGAATCATCCGAATCGGCAACGGAGCGTCTGATGGACCTAAGAATAGGTGTTTCCAGTGGTGACTTGTAGCGTGCACCTGGCCAATGATGAATGTGGAAAGGGCCAAAACGCCTGTTACCGCGATATTTCCGGTAGCCGACCCTGAGAAGGGGACTAGCCCTAAAATATTGGCGGCCAGAATAAAGAAGAAGGCGCTAAGTAGGAAGGGAAGAAAGGTTTTGTAGCGCGGCCCGACATTGGGCTTTGCAATCTCATCGCGAATAAACACTACAAGCACCTCCATCATGTTTTGAAAGATGCCCCGAGGCGCCTCTTCGCGCCCAGCTCCACGCTTGTACTTACCCGCGAGCATGGCAAATATGACAAACACCACAGCCATGGCGGCAAGCGAGAACATAAAGTGTCGCGTAATGGATAAGTCGGCTGCAATGGTGCCCTGGTTAGGTGCAGGCACCACAGCTCCGTAAAAGTGGTCTTTGCTTGCAAACGCGTCGTTCAGGTCGCTTTCAGAAGTGATGCGCCGCTCCTCATCACCATCGGTCATCAGCAAGTCATACCGGTCTGACTGCAGCAACCGTTTTGTAGAAAGTGCAGCATCGAGCCCAAGCCCTCCTTCAGCATCGCGCACCAACAAAAGTCGGGGGAGCTCGATAACTCCAATCGGCTCAAAATCAAGATAGAAGCCGTCGGCTGCGTGGCCGATAATGGCACGATCTACAACATAATCGAGGGTTACACCACCTTCGTTTTCTGCATCCGTATGGGCTGCAGCAGGCAATGCCCAAAAGACCGAACACGCAAATAGCAGAGCAACGCCAAGCAGAAAAGCGGTGCGAAATGGGAAACGGACGTATCGATCCACCAAAACGATTGCGGTTAGGAGAAAAAAGTTAGGAGGAAGATTTATCCCCGAGGGTGTTCCATATTGTGGCCACCTCCGAGATAATGCTAACAATCAGCACGGCAATTACAGTAGCGGATACAGCTACTTTATGCACAGGGGCCAACCCTAATATGAGTGCAAGGCCACCTAGCACAACAACGGCTCGCAACAAAATACCGTGCACCGTTGCGAGCAGCGAAACGGACACTTCCGTGGCGCGGAGTGCATACACATGTGTTACAGCGCGCACGAGGCTACTCACTCCAGCAAGGAGCAGGCCCAGCAACACCCCAACCCACCAACTCGATATCATGCGCACTTACAACCAGTAGGCCGTTTCATATCCATCCGGGATAACGCAATGCAACTAAAGCACAATGGGTAGTTGAACGCCACCACAGAACGTAAAACAAGAGGCAGTGTAGGACCTGTGAATCGCAGTGAATAATAAATGAAAGCCCTTTTATTGGGGCTTACATCTACGGTTTTTCATCCCTTCTGAAAGGGGTTCATACGTTCTTATTGCTAAAAGCAGAGGTATGTTGCCGCACGATTTCTCCAGACTACACCTGCTCGACAGAGTGCTTACACCCTATCCTTTTTCAGTATCCCCTATTTGCGAGGTTTTGATGCGGAAAAGGTGGAAAGAATTGCATGATATGCTCTGAAGTCTTCACGGAGCGGTATGGTATAGATTGATAAGGATACGTACGGCTCCAGCCAGCCCCAATGCACTTCCAATCAATACGCCCCATGGCAAGACGTCAAATGCTAGATCCACAGTCCACCCAATGAGAGGAGGGACGACTACAGCCCCCATAAGTCGCCACCCTAAGTCCAGATACGGAGCCATATCACGCAG
>CAZZCI010000072.1:0-9943 GCA_964653015.1 uncultured Rhodothermales bacterium | reverse complement strand
GGGAGCAATCCGGATACCTCCAACTGCTACTGAACGGCCCCGGATGAATGGTGCCGTTCGGAGTTGGGACCGCAAGGAAGGGGGGTATGACCAGGCGTAGCGCTGGAGACGGCTCTTCCCGGCGACCGAGCCGCGTGGTGCTCTGCTTGCAATGACACACTTGGAAGAACGCTGTAAGGGGTCACGAAATCGCGCGGATTACTGAAAGCCGTCCCCGAAGGTTGACGCATGAAAATACGCCTCCCTTTTCTCACTTTGCTGATTTGGAACGACTGGCCTGCTCTTCTTTTTTCGACGGTTTACCCGCACCCGTCTTCCCTTCTTTTTTAGCCGTGTCCTTGGTTATTGCTTTATTGGCATCATGCTCGTCCATAATGCACTGCCCTGTAAACACAGCCCCCTCCTCAACAACCAACCGCTTGGTATGAATCGTCCCATCAATGCGAGCAGCACTCTTGAGGATAAGGCGCTCGGCGACATGCACCTCCCCCTTCACCTCACCTGCAATGTCTGCATTTGTGGCAATCACTTCGCCTTCGACGTGTCCACTTTCGGCCACAATAGCACGGCCGTTCACCTCCAAGGTACCTACAATGCGCCCGCTGGCCCGCACATCGCTTTGTGCACGCAGCGTGCCTTCAAAGGTCGTGCCTTCGCCTACAAGATTGATCTGATCAGACATTGTACGTTTACTGTTTTTCTTTTTTTGTTGTGTTGTGTCTTTTGAGGATCCAAAAATACCCATACTACATGGTTAGTCGGCTTATTCGTGGGATATCTTCGCGCAAAAAGGAATGTCCTGAGCACAGTCACCATTCAGGAATGAAGGAACGTGGATCTTGAGCCAGGCCATGATGCCAAATCTCAAAGTGAAGGTGGGGTCCTGTAGTGAGTTCACCGGAATCGCCGCTGGTAGCAATAATTTCCTGTGCACGAACCCGATCACCCACTTGCTTTACAAGCTGCTTGTTATGCTTATAGATTGAAAGGTAACCGCCAGCATGTTGGACCGCAACGGTGTACCCGCCTTCCTGGGTCCAATCTGCAAAAACTACGTACCCGTCTCCTACGGTACGTACTGATGTACCTTCTTGAACAGCAATATCTAGCGCATAATGACGTGCGCGTGGATCGAACCCTCGTGTAGGGTACCCTGACTCCACAGGCGCGACCATAGGCATCGGTAGAGCAGGAAGTACATCCTCCTCAGCCAACGCTGGGCGAACATGTGTAGAAGAGGTGGTACTAGATGCTTGTATAGGAAGTGCAGGTTGACGGTGGTCGCTTGCACTTCCGGCACCAGGACTCATATCGTACGACTGCGGAGTTGGCGAAGGGGCCGAACTTGGAATATCTGGATCTGCACCGTCGATATCTCCTGTTAGCAACTGCTGGAGCTGCTCTATGTACTGGCGCTGCGCCTCTAAAGAATCTTGCATAGCAGCCACACGAACAGCATTAAGCTGGGCCTCTTCTTGCAACGAGGATGACGTATACCCAGGAATTAGTTGCCGGACGGGTGTGAATGCAATGACGCAAATGGTTAGTGCTACCACAAAGGCCAAAGACCCTCCCCATGCTACAAGCAAATGTTGCGGGACGATACGGTGCTGCCGTGGCGCCTCTATCTCGGCATCTTCGACCAAGACAACCGTGTACGTGGTTCGTAGGTCACGAAACAGATCTGCTAAAAAAGCCCACATAAAACAGCTTAGTCAATGGTTTGAGTGACAACGAACAGGGAAGGCAGTTGCAATAATTTGCACAAGACTGGAAACATCATTACCATCATACCGGTGCAGCATCGCTGCAGTTGTCCCACTTTGTAGTTGGTGGTTTGCTGCAACCCAATCCTTAACCACTATTGATGAACCTCTTTTGCTATGCCTCAGAACCCGTCTGCTCAAAAACGACTTCGACAAGACCAAAAGAAGCGTGTGCGAAACCGCGCAAAGAAGCGGAAGGTTCGCAGCCTGATTCAAAAAATCAAATCTACCGAAGATAAGGAGGCAGCACGCGACCTGCTTCCAAAGGTGAAGTCAGGCCTTGACCGCCTTGTTTCTAAGAATCTTATACACAAAAACAAAGCCGCGAACAAGAAAAGCAAGCTGGAAAAGTATGTGAACAGCTTGTAGATTTCAACCAAACCTGCAAGGCTTTTCCCACTGTACGTTTCTTTTGGACACAAAACCAATCCGTATGTTGGGTAACAAAATGCCTGTGATCAGTAAAAAATGACGCATGTTTGTAAAATCTGATGCATAAGTTGTAACGCTCTGCATTCGACTTTGATTTTACGATACATCTTCATACATTAGGCATTGCGTTCCCTTGCTCCTTAGCGCCTGAATCCAAATACTTAAGGGGTGCAAGCATTCACTCTTTACCGATTAACTGCTTGCGTGTATGTTGTAAACCGATTAACTGCTTGCGTGTATGTTGTAATTTGTACAGAACAGCCTTGTAAAACGGGTTTGCCTTGAAGAACTGTCTGTTTCAGAGTTACGTTTCTGGATCAGCAGTTTCGCTTCGACGCATACGCGAAGTCAACGAAAAGTTTTTTGCTTCCGGGCGTTTACCGGAAACGATTGTCCTACATGTTGCTATAGCTTCAGGCTTGTGTACATGAAGGGCGTCGTTGAATATGATGTCTTCACTCCATACGTTCTGTAGCACTCCCCGCTCCACAAAAAGTAGCGGGATCGGCGCTGACTTAACCCTTGTCCAAACCTGCCTCTTAACGTCTTTAGAGCTATGACCAGAACAATTACCTCATTACTCTTATCTTTCGCCTTGCTGTTTGCCTTTACGGTGGACACGTCTGACGCGCAAACGAAGCGCGCAGGTGACACCTTCTACTTCAAAGCGGGGGTTGGCATAGCCGACTATGCCGGTGAAGCGAGTCCAACCTCAGGCTTCGGCGACCTTTTCGACAGCGAAAAGTTTGACGAAGATGGATTCCCCTTTGCTTTCAACGGAGAGCTTGGGTACCAATTCAACCCCAACTTTGCTCTCGGACTTGGCTACCAGTACGGTAATTATGCCTTTGCCGCTGGCCAAGGCCGTCCCGGCATTGATAGCGAAGGCATTAGCACCGTCTCACTCGTCACTCGTCTAACGATGGGCGCTAAGAGTTGGACGATCGCCCCGTACATGGACCTCGGAGGAAATGTGTCCTTTGGTGGGCAAGATACGGCATTTGGGCCTACCGTTGCCGGTGGATTTGACATTGTTGTTAGCAACCATCTTTCGCTCTATCTGGAAGCCCGCACCCATCTGACTTCAGCCAACGAAGACATTGATGGGCTTGACAGCAGCCCCGGAACGATTGGAGGTTCGTTTGATGCCTTAAGCATGATTCCTGGCTTGGGAATTAAGTACAACTTCCGTGCGGCCACCACAGCCCCGACTATCTTTGCCATCGATGTGCCCGCCGAACTGGATACGGGTGAAACCGGAACGTTCTCGGCTACCGTTAATGAAGACGAGGTTACGCGCCCGGTTTCCTATCAGTGGGACTTTGGCGATGGCAACACAGGCTCTGGCCTGATGACCAACCACTCGTACAACCAGAGTGGCACCTACGAGGTCACCTTCACCGCGAGCAACGAAGCAGGTGAAGTCTCCGAAACCGCAACCGTAGAGGTTACGGATCCGCCGGAGCCGGCCCGCATCGCTACCATCAACGCCGACCCAAGCCCCTCGGTTGAAGGGCAAGAAGTAACCTTCACGAGCAATGTACGTGGCGACTCACCAATTTCCTACGAGTGGGACTTTGGCGATGGCAATACGGGTGAAGGCGAAACGGTAACCCACACCTACGATGAGGTGGGCGATTACACGGTCACACTCAACGTCTCGAATGAGTTTGGCGACGACTCTAGCACCCTCACGCATACTGTGGATCCGGATCTGCCTGAGATCTGCCAGACCATCACCGAGATGAACCCGGCCTTCTTTGGTGTCAACTCCAGCACGTTGACAGACGAAGCACGTAGCGCCCTCGAAGAGAATGCTGAAATTCTCGCCGAGTGCTCGAACATCACAGCGCGTGTTGAAAGCTTTGCTGCTCCGGGCGAGCGGAATCCGGATGAACTCTCCGCCGACCGTGCACAGGCTGTTGCCGACTTCTACATCGAAGCTGGCGTACCTGAAGATCGGATCAATGCCCAAGGACGTGGTGTCCTCGATGACGATACCACAACAAAGAAAGCGGGCACCGAGCAGCAGCGTCGTGTGGACACCATCCCACAGCGCTAAACCGCTGCCTAACATAGCACCGGATGCCTAATCAGCATCCGCACCATCCTGCGGGCTTGCTCTCTTCACGAGGGCAAGCCCGTTTTTTTGTGCTATCACACGTCTCTACGTATCAAAAGCTACTCTCCTCTTTTTTCCCTACCATCGCATCCTTATGTTAAGGAGGGTGTGCGGTCATAATCTCAAACGAACGCGCTCTTCGCAATAGCCAACAATGACCATGAAGAACGACCTCACTCTAGACCACTCTTGACTTTAACTTTTCGAGCCAATGTTATGCTGCCTTTTACTTGCATGTGGTCCTATTTGAACTCATTCGGATGCCGACTTTTCATGCTCCTCATGATTGGAGGCGGCATCGCTGGGTGTGGCAGTACTCCACCTTCGGTGATGCTTGAAGATGCCCCTGAAGAATTGACTGTCGGGGAGCTTGGTATCTTTGAGTTTAGCTATAATCGAGATGCTACCGAACCCGTCACGGTGACCTGGGATCTAGGAGACGGCACAACGTACTCAAGCGTGCTCACAACCCACCGCTTCCAAGAGCCAGGCGAGTACACCGTCACGTTTGAAGCCCGCAATGAGGCAGGCACCGCACGCGACGCATTGCGCGTCTACGTATCCGCTGCAAATCCACTGCGTATTGCAGAAGTCGCTCCCCGTCCACGTCCAGTTGCTCCCGGTGAATCCATCACCTTTCACAACACCGTCGAAGGCCCTTCTTCCATTCAGTATCAATGGGACTTTGGAGATGGAAACACCTCTGAAGAACGCATCCCCACCCATATCTATACTGCCGAAGGCACTTACGAGGTCATACTCACAGTACACGATGATACAAACAGCGACACGTACACAACCTCCATCTCGGTTCATCACGATGAGCCGGCTATGTGTGCTGATATTGTGGATCTGAACCCGGCTTTTTTTGAGCCCAACTCTAGCACGCTTACCGACGAGGCCCGCGACGTGCTAAGTGAAAACGCCCGTCTTCTCATCGAATGTCCGCGACTCACAGTGCGTCTAACCGGTCAACCTACAGCCACCGAACAAGAAAGCGTTGCTCTCCTTCAAGATCGTCTACAAGCCGTTGCCGATTTCTACGCAGCGGATGGCGTTGACACTCATCGCATTGAGCAGGCTCCTCAATCGCAGCCTGACCAAGACGCGCGTAAAGGAGATGCCGATCTTCGTCGCATCGACACAATTCCTATCCAACCCTAACCGTCATGCTCCGCTTTGGACGCCACGACCAGCGCCGCACGGCACGGGCTTTGAAAAAAGAAGCCGCTCGCTTAGGCTTTGATGCATGCGGCATTTCAACTGCTGAACCACTGGATGAGGAAGCAGCCCGTTTGGAGCAATGGCTCCTTGAAGGTCGCCATGGCACCATGCACTGGATGGAACGTCATTTCGACAAGCGTATCGACCCTACCCGGCTCGTGCCCGGCTCAGAAAGCGTGATCTCAGTGCTGCACAATTACTATCAGCCAGAAACCCAGCATGATGAATCCGCCACCACCGGAAAAATCAGCCGCTACGCATGGGGCGACGATTACCACGAGGTGCTCAAAGAACGTCTCTATCTGCTTTTGCACTGGCTCGAAACCAATGTCGGCCAGTCGGTGCACGGACGCGCGTTTGTGGATTCGGCGCCCGTACTCGACAAAGCATGGGCTGCACGTAGTGGACTCGGATGGCAAGGAAAGCACTCCAATCTGCTGACTCGGGAGATGGGGTCGTTCTTCTTCATCGGCGAAATCATTGTGGATGTGCCACTGCCTGCCGATAATCCGGTCGAGGACTTCTGCGGTTCGTGCACCCGCTGCGTAGACGCCTGCCCGACCGACGCTATTTACCAACCATACGCCGTCGATGCCACACGCTGTATCTCCTATCTGACCATTGAGCACGGTGGAGACGATTTGCCCAAAGCGCTCTCCGGCGATATGCAAAACTGGATTTTTGGCTGCGACATTTGCCAGGATGTATGTCCGTGGAATAAGTTTAAGCAGCCCACCACAGAGCCCCGCTACCAGCCGCGCGACGGGATGTCGGACACCGACTTACGCGACTGGGTGGAGCTTGAATTGGAAGAGTTTCGCGAGCGCTTTTCTGGCAGTCCCGTTACGCGTGCTACGTACGAAGGCTTCCAGCGAAACGTCCGCGCTGCCCTCGACAACGTAACTACTGACGCCTAAGGCAACGGCTACTGCATCACCAGCCCGCCGTCTACGATCAGGTTTTGCCCCGTTACCGCACGGGCCCACGGCGACGCAAAAAAGAGCACCGCATCGGCCATCTCTCTGGGCGTAGTGACAGCGCGCAACGGCGTCGAGTTGCGGATGAGATCGAACACTTCGTCGGAGGTGGCGTCACTGGCATCTGTGCGGTCAAGTAATCCACCCGACACCATGTTGACTGTAATCCCGTCGGGGCCAAGCTCTTGTGCCATGTTGCGCACAAAACCAAGTAGTGCCGCTTTGCCCGTTGTGTAGTCGTGATACGGCACAACCGGATTCTGCACGAGGTTTGATCCGATGGCCACGAAGCGCCCAAATCCAGCGGCTTTCATTGCCGGACGACAGGCCTGCACAAGATGGAGTGCTGCCTGCACGCTCCCTTCGAGTTGGGCCTGATAGTCGTTCCACGACACGGCATCGGCGGTGGCACGCGCCTCGGCATCAAACTGAAAGTCGATCAGGGCATTGCTGATGGCGGTGGTTACGGGTGCACCGAAGTGATCGGCAGCGGCATGGACCATGGATTGCACGGCCTGGCCATCGCGCACATCAGCCTGGTAGGGCAAGGCACGGTCGCCAATCGAAGCGGCCACCTCATGGGCCGCCTCTTTGCTCTGGTGGTAGTTCACAACGACGCGGGCCTCTTCGCGAGCAAAGGCCTTCGCAAGGGCAGCACCGAGTCCGCGACTGGCACCGGTGATAAGAACAACTTGGTTGGATAGCGAAACCGTATCAGACATAACAATCAGAGGGTAGCTAGGCAAGAAATGCGAAGCCAGCAGCACCCAAACACATCCGTACTGGGACCAGCAGAAAGCTTTCCTTCGCCGGCATCATCCGGATCAGGTTCGAAGGGTGTATCTCTCAGCCCCATGCACGTTTTGTGCTGCGGCACCCCTAGCTTCGCTATTGAAAACAAAATTGGGGGATGCAACCACCCGTTCTTTCAAACGACGGATAGATGCATCCCCTAATACGATAGCTAACGTAGTGCGTAGCACCCCCAACCGCAACCCTTTCTACATCTCTTTGCGGGCCGAGGCCGCTCTGTCAGTCCGCTGCTCTGAAGCATCATCACGACGCTCACGAGGGGCCACAACCAGAAGCCAAACCAACCCGGAAAGAACTTGCAGTCCGGCAAAGACCAGTACTGCACCGCGCAGGTCGAGCCAGCCGATTTCTAGCAGCAAGCTGGCAAGCGCAATCGAAAGGGTTTCGGCAATCATAACGAGCAGCCACTCCGTCGCAAAGACCCGTCCCCGATATGCGTCCTCGGTTCGCTTTTGTAGCAGAACAGTAGCTAGCACCCAGTTGGCTCCGCTGGATGCATGTGCAGCAACAACTAGTGCAATGACCGTGGCGAGGACGACTCCCTCAGGCGCCCAAGGCACCCACCCTACGACCGCGTAGGCGACGCCACTGACCGCAATGCAACTGCCCAGCACCAGCGGCCATGTAGACTGATCCGTAAACACACCACGGGCAATAATCGGCCCGATGCCGGTGCCAATGCCGCGTGCCATAAACAAGACCCCGATACCAGCTGCAATGGCTCCCGGAGACACCTGCTCGCCAATAAGAGTGAGCATATACACCAGGGCCCCCCCAGCTACCGCCCAGGTTGCTTTTGCTGTGGCGATGCGTGCAACACGCGGATGGGCCCGCATGTGGGTCCAGCCATCCCAGATCTTATACGCAGCTGTGCGAATCAGCGGATCCGTATCTTTTTCTGTATTCTGCGGAATTGTTGTCCGGTAGATAAACCAGGCCGACCACAGATACGTGATGCTATCGATAATAAAGACCGCCTCTACCCCGGCCCATTCCACCACAAACCCACCAAGCGCAGCACCCACCGCCAGCATAGTAGACCACGTAGCCGAGGAGAGCGCATTGGCCGTGAGCAACTCGCGCGGCGCCGTGATATTAGGGATGGAGGCGCTCTTTGCGGGCACATAGACCGACCCAACCACGACTTGCGCAGCAATGAGCACGTAGATGAGCGGAACGTGCGCGGCCTCCTGCACAAACAAAAACCCCAGGACAATCACGGCCCGTGTTAGATCAGCCCCGATCATGAGGCGACGTCGATTGTAGCGGTCTACAATCAGTCCAGCGATAGGCGCCGCCAGCGCCCATGGAAGCATCTTCGCAATAAAGATAACCCCGATGGCCAGCGGTGAACCGGTGAGGGTAGAAACGAGCGTGTACAGCGCAATCAGGTTAAACCAATCGCCCAAGAGCGAGAGGCTGCTGCCGAACCAGAGACGGCGGTAGTTGCTGTTGGTACGCAGCAGTTCCAGATAGCCAGCGCGGCCTTCAACGTCGATGTCATGCTTTCGGGGTGATATAGCCATAGGCTGTGTAACATGAGCGAAGTATCCCCCAGGTTTCTGAAGAAGCAACGCACCGCCATTCCTCGCAGTAATGTTGCGTTCCGCCCTGAATGCAACTGGGCCCAACGACGAAAGTCATTGGACCCAGTACCGGGCGCTTTTCTCTTTGTATGTGGATGGTTCACACCGGTGGTGCAAACGTCCTCATGACCGCTCGGGACGCATCAGCGGAAAGAGAATGACATCGCGAATAGACTCCTGATTGGTCATCATCATCGTGAGACGGTCGATGCCAATGCCAAGCCCAGCAGCAGGCGGCATGCCGTATTCGAGCGCGCGCAGGTAGTCTTCGTCAACGGGTGTGGCCTCATCGTCGCCGGCATCAAGCAGACGCACCTGCTCCTCAAACCGCTCGCGCTGATCGTCGGGGTCGTTCAGTTCGCTGAAGGCATTGCAGATCTCGCGCCCCGCTACAAACCCCTCAAAGCGTTCCACGAGTCCTTCTGTGTCGCGATGCTTCTTGGCCAGCGGACTCAACTCAATGGGGTGGTCCATCACGAACGTGGGTTCAATGAGCGTAGGCTCGACTGTTGCGCCAAAGATCTTATCGTAAAGCTTGCCTACGCCAAGGCTGGGATCCACGTCGATATCGAGCGCTTCGGTCACCTCCAGCAGGTCCGCATGCGATGCCCCATGCAAGTCGTATCCCGTTTCATCCGCGATAGCCCCCAGGAACGTAACCCGATTCCACGGACGCTCAAACGACACGGTGTGCTCACCAATCGTTACATTCGTACCATCGTGCAGCGCTGTAGCGATAGTCTCCACCAGCTGCTCGGTAAAATCCATCATCCACTCGTAATCTTTATACGCAACGTACAATTCTACCATGGTGAACTCAGGATTGTGGAACCGACTCAACCCCTCGTTCCGAAAATCTTTCCCGATCTCATACACGCCGTCGAATCCACCAACCAGCAGCCGCTTCAGATACAACTCATTGGCAATGCGCAGATAGAGCTCCATATCGAGCGCATTGTGGTGGGTAGTGAAAGGCCGGGCCGTTGCCCCGCCATACAGAGGCTGGAGAATGGGCGTTTCAAC
>CAZZCI010000071.1:3464-9973 GCA_964653015.1 uncultured Rhodothermales bacterium | reverse complement strand
GGGAAGCGCTGTTGGAGGGTGGCCACAAAGCGCTCGATTTCTTGTTCAGTGTTGTAATAGTGCACCGAGGCGCGCACCAGATCGGGCAGGTTGCGGGCGTCGGCATCCAGCAGGGTCGATGTGCGCGGACTCACAGAAACGTGCATCCCCTCGGTACGCAATCGATGCTTGACTTTGTTGGGCGCCCACCCGTCAATGCTGAACGTCACGATGCCGCTTTTGCGTACGCCCAGGTCGTACACCGTGGCGCCATGCACCTCTGCCAGCGCCGTGCGCAGTTGCTTCGCCAGCCGCTGCACCCGCGTGGCAATCGCCTCCAGGCCCACATCCAGTGCATACTCCACCGCTACCCCTAACCCAATTTTACCAGCGACATACCCCTCCCACGTTTCGAAGCGGCGTGCATCCGAGCGGATACGGTAGGCGTCGGGGCCAGTGAGCGTAGCGGCGTGTAGGTCGAGTAGCGGCGGCGTGAGGCGCTCGATCCAGTCGCGCTGCACGTACAGAAACCCCGTGCCCCGCGGCCCCCGCACGAACTTGCGTCCAGTAGCCGATAGCATGGTGCAGCCGAGCGTCTCCACATCCAGCGGCAACTGCCCAGCCGACTGACAGGCATCCAGAAGAAACGGCACCCCAGCATCTTGCGCAATAGCGCCCACCTCAGCAGCCGGATTGATGAGTCCGCCGTTCGTGGGGATATGCGTGAGAGCGATCAGCGCCGTGCGGTCGTCGATCTGCTCGCGCAGGGCATCGGTGTCGATTTGGCCGGAGGCGTCGCTGGGTACCACCTCGACAACCGCGCCGGTCTCTTCGGCACGCTGCAGCATCGCAATGTAGTTGCTTGCATACGAGGCAGCGGTCGTCAGAATGCGATCCCCCGGCCCTAGGTCAAGCGCATAGAACGCCATGTCCCAGGCGCGCGTGGCGTTTTCAACAATCGCAATTTCCTCGGGATCAGCTCCGAGCATGCGGGCGATGGCGGTGTACGTCTGATCGAGCCGGTCGGCTGCCCGATCGGCAGCTTCGTATCCGCCAAACCGAGCTTCCTGCTTCAGGTGATTGGTTTGAGCGGTAAGAACCGACTCTGGTGGCAGCGCGCTACCCGCATTGTTGAAATGCAGAATGTCGGTACATCCGGGCGTGTCGGCGCGTACGCGGTCAATATCAATCATGCGTGGGGGGATGGTTTCAAGAAGGCCGTGATCGCGTTAAGGGTGGAGGTGGGGCGCTCCCACTGTGGCAGCAGGCCGCCGGGTACCTCGGCGTGGCTTAGCGCATCGGGATTGGCGTCGAGCAACGCGGGCAGCCGGTCGAAGCGCTGTACCGTCGGGTCGGGCGTTTGCGGGGTGAGCAGGAGCGTGGGGCGGTACAAGCGCGCGTACACTTCGGTATCCACCTTGCGCTGGAAGAGCGATCCATCCACGAAATAGCGGGGCGCGTATGGGGCTCCGTGGATACGCGCGGTATGCGCTCCATATCGAATGAGTGCCTCGGGGATAGCGTCCAGAAAGACCTGGGTAGATAAGTAGCGGCGCAGCGACTGGGGACGGGTGAGCCAGAAGTAGGGGGCGGTGAAGGCGCCGAGGGTGGCTGCCGTTTTGACGGCGAGGCGACCAAACGGCGAGGGACCGCGATTAGCCGAGAGGCCGGTGGGGGCAATGAACACGCAGCGGTGCACGAGCGGAGCAGCCTGTAGCGCTACGGAGGCCGCAAACTCGCATCCAATGGAGCAGGCGACCAGATCAGCGGGCTCCTCGCGCACCACCGTATTGAGCACTGCGTACAGCGCATCGTGGTAGGTGTCTGGCGTATACCGGTAGTTGGGCCGATCGGAGCGCCCAAATCCGGGCCAGTCAACCGCATAGAGGGGGCGATTCGTAGCAGTAGCAAACCGCTCGAAGATCGGTCGGACCTCCATGGGCGAGGCTACGGCGTTAAGGCTGTGAAGCAGCACCAGCGGACGCCCGGTTCCCGGACGATGGTACAGGTGGATACGTCCAGTTTCGCCTTCGATGATGCGAGATGTCGCATTCAATGCCGGGGGGAGAGCCGTGGGCGGCGGAAGCTGACGATGGTAGAGCCGAGTCGTTAGCGCGGCGCCGGCCAGTCCGGCAGCGGCAAATCCGGCGCGGCGAAGCCAGGATGTGGAGGAGGCCATAGGGTATAGGACGCTTCAATGAGGAACCGTGAGACTGCATTTAAAAGTACGGGCAACCTACAGACCGGCGTTCCGTTGATACCGTGGCAATTTTGCAACAGCCCCTGTAGTTCAAGTGGATAGAACACAAGCCTCCTAAGCTTGAAATCCTGGTTCGAGTCCAGGCGGGGGTACAGAAGGCATTTGCGTACAGTCGGTTAAGGGCAACGTCGTAGCGTGCTGCACCGCTATGCAGCGAAGGGGGCATGAGATCGCCGCGTCAGTCGCAGGGCTCCCTCCTCGCGATGACAAGTTTGGACCCTAACAAGCACGTGTGACACAGTAGTAGCGTCTATCCACTACCAAAATGTCATTGCGAGCGGGGGGTGTAGAGCAGGTGTGAGCCCACGAGCAGGTAGAGACCGGTGCGCGAAGCGGTGGCCGCACGCACTGGAGGATGCGCGGCGGGCCAGGTGATGTGTTGCTGCTTTGCATACCGCGCCGCATCGTATAGTGCTAGATGGTGCGCATACACCAGCCCCACAGCGCGTCCGGTGGCAAACACATCGTGCGGGGCGTGGTCTTCGGTCAGGGTGCGCTGCGCCACACGGCTACCAAAAGCGTCGGTGATGAGCAGATGGGGGGCAGCTTCATCAACGATCCAGAACTCGCGCTCGGCACTGCGGGCAAGCGCGTGAGGGGTCCAATCGTCAAAGGGAACGTCGAAGGGCGTCAGGCGGCGAATGGTGCGGCGGCGGTCGTCGAGGTACCAGATCGCACGGGCATCGGATTCGAGCACCACCAGTCCGCCGGATGTCCCCGTGCGTACGGCATGCGGACGCCCCGTTCCCTGCGAGGCCCATTCGTCACGCCCGGTTTGAAAGGTGCTGCGTAGCGACTCATCGCGGTGAGAGATGGGTAGCGTTTCGAGGTGACGCCCCGTGTCATCAAACCGCTGGATACGTCCGTTGCCGGTATCAGCGACAAGCAGCACCTGACCGTTGGTTGGGTCGAGGCCCTGCGGACGGTCAAACTGCCCGGTGCTTCGTCCGCGTCCGCCGATAGTGTGCAGCGGCTCGCCCTGTGGATTCAGAACGTGAAAGCGATGCCGATCCGATTCGAGCACGTACAGACGCCCCCGCGGATCGCGGTGCAGGGCAGTGGGAGCCTCAAACGACGCCAGCGTGTCAACGGAGGCCGGATCGATGTGCAGGGTGTCCGGCGGGGCGGGGGTCGTAGGAGGCGACGATGCCCCTACATGCGACGAGAGCCCCGTGCATACGAGCAGCAACAGGCTCCATAGGGTAGCCTGCCTGCTACAAAGGGATATGCTGCGTATCCATCTAATAATCAGGGGAGTGCCAACATGCATGGGAGGGTGCGGTCCGGTTACGCGGGGTGTTGGAGGCCACTCTGGGCGATGTCTCGACGCAGGGTTTTGCCCTCGAACTGGATGGCATCGGCCCCGTCGTAGGCACGCTCCACGGCGGTGGCAAGATCCGGGGCGGTGGCTACTACGCAGAGGACGCGCCCGCCATCGGTGACGAGCGTGCCGCTGGGGGTGCGGCGGGTGCCGGCGTGGATGACGTGCACGCCGGGGATCTGCTCGGCCAGGCCAATGCCGTCAATGGGAACGCCGGTGTCGTAGTCGTGGGGGTAGCCCTGCGAGGCCAGCACGACGCCAACGCAGGAGGCGGCACGGGCACGCAGTTGGATGCCGGCGAGGGTGCCTTCGGCCACGGCTTGAAACGTAGCGACGGGATCGGTGTC
Organism: uncultured Rhodothermales bacterium; assembly: GCA_964653015.1. Taxonomy (GTDB): domain Bacteria; phylum Bacteroidota; class Rhodothermia; order Rhodothermales; family Salinibacteraceae; genus Longimonas. Next base: position 6,066 of record CAZZCI010000071.1, on the reverse strand, counting down.
GAGCAGGGGCAGCACCACCTGCGCCTCGGGATCGCCCCAGCGGCAGTTGTACTCCACCACTTTGGGGCCCTCGTCGGTGAGCATGAGTCCCACGTACAGCACGCCCTGGTAGGGAGTGCCCGCATCGGAAAGGCCCTTGAGCGTGGGCTCAACGATGGTGCGGCATACGGTGGTGAGGGTGCCGCCATCGACAAGCGGGGTGGGAGCATAGGCACCCATGCCGCCGGTGTTGGGACCGGTGCCGCCTTCGCCAATGGCTTTGTGGTCTTGTGAGGGGGGGCAGACTACGTAGCGGTCGCCATCGGTAAGGACGAACACGCTGGCTTCTTTGCCCTCCATGAACGCTTCGATCACAACCTGGTCGCCAGCAGCGCCGAAGTCGCGGTCGTCCACGATGCGGTCGAGGGCGTCGTGGGCCTCTTCGCGGGTGGTGCACACGAGTGCGCCTTTGCCGCCCGCCAGTCCGCTGGCTTTCACGACAACGGGTACGGGATGGTCGTTTAAGTAGGCATGTGCTGCGTCGGATTCGTCGGCACTGAACGTGCGAAAGGCCGCGGTGGGGATGCCGTGCTCCTGCATGAAGGCTTTGGCAAAGGCTTTGCTGCCTTCAAGACGAGCCGCGGCGGCGCTGGGCCCCATGACGGGGTGGTCGTGTGCGCGCAGATGATCGGCAAGTCCGGCCACAAGCGGTGCCTCGGGTCCGATGATGGTGTAGTCGATGCCGTGTGCTTCGACAGCATCCTGTACGGCGTCATGATCGGCGGGATCGCAGTCCAGGTTGGTGCCACAGGCAGCGGTGCCCGGATTGCCGGGCGCGGTAAAGACGGCTTCGCATGACGGACGGGCCGAGAGGGCGCGGGCCAGCGCATGTTCACGGCCTCCGCTTCCGATAAGTAGAACACGCATGGGCGGTTCGCTTTTGATGGGATTAACACAGATACTGTACGTGCAGTGCTGTAGTATAGGAAGGCGCCTCCTTTTGTGCAGGCCCTGCGTCAGATTTTGCGGCGGCCTCATGCGTCGCGCCCTCTTTGCGGGGCTGCACGGAGGTCCCCGTTTTTTGAATAAGTATGGTGATGCCTGTGCCTCGTGTTTGGACGTTTGGCGTAAGTGTATTGATCGGTGTTCTTTGGATGGCCTGTATCGGAGCAGTTGGTCCGGCGGCTGCGCAAGAGCAGGAGCAGGGGGCCGCCCCTGAACAACGGACGGAGCGCGATCGGCCCACCTGGGTAAATCCGCGTGCGTATCCGGCCACGGTGTGGGGCCCGCGCACAGGCATCGGGCTGGGCCTGGGGCTGTCGGTGCATAATCTGGGTCTATCACGCAGTCGCGGACTGGTTACGGCGGTGCCGAACTGGCATCAGCAGGTGGGTACGGTGGCGTGGGCGCCGCAGTGGGGCCATCGCATTCTGGGGTTCACCGTGCTGGAGGGCCGCGTTTTTCACACACGGCGCGGCTGGTTCTATGGCGTTGGGCCGTTTCCGGAAGCCGACACGCGCCTGTCGCTGCATCGCACGCAGTTGCGTGGGGGGATGCGCGGGCGCTACCTTCCGTTTGGCACGTCGCGGCTGCGTCTGCACGCCCAGTTGCATGTGGTGCACGACCGCATCTACGACCAGCGCAATGACGATACCGACGCGTTTGACCGGATGGATGCGCAAAGCCAGGTGTATCTGGAGGCGTTTGGCCGAGCCTCCGACGGGTCGATGCAAACGCGCAGCATGACGGGCGTACGTCCGCAGCTTGGACTTGCGTTCGATACCCGCGAACGCGAGCAGGGTCCGCGCCGTGGCATGCTGGCGCAAGTAATGGTGGGGCGCTATCTGGATGTGGGCAACAGCTCGAACTTTTGGAGCTACGAGGCGGACTTGGCCGGGCATATCTCGCTTTCTACAGGGCATGTCGTAGACCTGACCGCCAATGCCCGCATGGTACGCAGCCCCGACGATGCGCCCATCCCGCCGCCCTACCTGTCCGATTTGGATGCCTTTCGGATGCCGGGTGTAGCTCGCGGGCGCTTTCTGGCGCGCGACCGGGTGCTGCTGGGGGCGCGGTATCGCGTTCTGGCGGCTGCACTGGGTAACGTGATTACGGTGGAGCCGTACGTAGGCGGACACGCCGGGGCGGTCTACAACGATGTGACGGAGCAGTTTGCCCTGGAGGCAACAACCGAACGCACGCCGGCCCCCTCTACCAGGGTGCCCCTGCGACTGAGCGCCCATGTGGGCATGCGCATTGCTCCGCTCTTTCGGGACGTCACCTATCTTGACGTAGCGCTGGGCGTGGGCCCAGATGGAATTACAGGCGTCCGCCTGCGCTTCACGCCAACCTACCGCCACCTCCGCCCCGATCACCACAACGACCGGTGGTGAGGGTTCGGAGGGACGGCATCCGCACAGGCATAATTACAGGCCGGAGGCCTCCTGCAGCGCACCGTCGAGGTGCTCGTCTAACTCGGAGAACGAAAGCGTTTGCAGAGTGGATTGCGGAAGGTTAACCGCGTCACTCGGAATGAGCACAATACGCAGATCCGCATTATCAATAAGCGACCGCTCAAACTCCTCTTCGTCGTCGCTGAGCACCTCGTCAAAGAGCACAGCCA
>CAZZCI010000071.1:0-3364 GCA_964653015.1 uncultured Rhodothermales bacterium | reverse complement strand
TGCTGTTCATGGCCGACGACGCTGCTCCAACCGAAGCTCCCATTGAAGACTACGTTCGTATCGACAATCTGCCCGACCACGACGGCGACACCGTCACGCTGAAGGGCTGGCTCCATAATAAACGGGGCTCCAAAAGTCTGTATTTCTTGATCCTACGCGATGGCTCCGGTTACGTGCAGTGCGTGGTCAGCGAGGGCGATGTGAACGAGGGCAGTTGGACAGCGGCCGACAACGCAAGCCAGGAGACGGCGCTGGCCATCACCGGCACTGTATCCGCGGATGACCGAGCGCCGGGTGGCTATGAAATTCAGGTGGATGCAGTAGAGACAATTGGCGAGTCGGATGGCTACCCGATCACGCCGAAAGAGCACGGCATCGATTTCCTGATGAACCGCCGCCATCTGTGGCTGCGCAGCGAGTCGCAGTGGGCCGTGCTGCGCATCCGCAACCAGATTCAGCAGGCCGTACACCGTTTCTTTCAAGAGCGCGGCTTTATCCAGACGGATGCGCCGGTGCTGACGGGTAACGCGGTAGAGGGCACCTCCACCCTGTTTGAGCTGGATTACTTCGACGACGAGTCGGCCTACCTCACGCAGAGCGGCCAACTGCACGGCGAAGCGATGGCGATGGCGTTCGGCAAAATCTACACGTTTGGGCCGACCTTCCGCGCCGAGAAGTCCAAGACGCGTCGGCATCTTACGGAGTTCTGGATGATCGAGCCGGAGATGGCGTTCTACGATCTGGACATGAACATGACGCTGGCTGAGCGCTTCGTAACGCATATTGTGCAGGATGTGCTGCAGCACTGCGAGCGCGAACTGGAGGCTCTGGAGCGGGATACCACGGCTCTGCAACGCGTTGAGACACCGTTTCCGCGCATTAGCTATGATGAAGCAGTAGAGCTGTTGCGGAGCGAATCAACGGCGGAGCTGATCGATGCGCGCATTGACGGGCTGCACGAGGAGCAGGCAGAGTTGGAGACGGAACGCGAGGAAAATCAGAAGCGGCGCGGCCAGGCGAAGAAGCACATCAAGCGCCAGATCGACGCACGCGAGATTGAGATCAACAAGCGCATCAACGAGATCGAAGAGGAGCTACGCAACCTGCCCGACTGGAAAGAGTCGGCGCAGACCTTCGAGTGGGGTTCCGATTTTGGCGGGAGCGACGAAACGGTGCTGACGTGGCACTTCGACCGTCCGATTATCGTGCATCGCTTTCCGGCGAAGATCAAGGCCTTCTACATGAAGCGCGATCCGCACGACGACCGCCTGGCGCTGGGCATGGATGTGCTTGCCCCCGAGGGCTATGGCGAGATCGTGGGCGGCGGCGAGCGGGCCACCGACCTGGACTTCCTGCGCGAGCAGATCGACGCGCACGGGCTGCCGGAAGAAGCATTCGACTGGTACCTGGACCTGCGCACGTTCGGCGCGGTGCCGCACAGCGGATTTGGACTGGGGCTGGAGCGCGTGGTGTCGTGGATCTGCGGCCGCGAGCATGTGCGCGAGGCGATTCCCTTCCCACGTACACTTGGGCGGTTGCATCCGTAAGCGGGAGTTAGGGGAGATCTCATACTCGATCCACTTTTTCCCAGCACTGAGTTGACTTAATGTCCTTCATTGACTAAATAGTCAACCCGGTTGTTTTAATCAACTTCTGATTTCAGTTGTGAACCCTCCAAAAGAAACTGAAGCTGCAAGGCGTGTAAGAGATGTCTTAGAAAGCTGGGATGATAATTGCCAGGTTCTAGCGGAAAAAGAGGATTTGCCCGAAGGCAAGGAGTTGTATCGTCATATTGACTTCGTTGTCTTCCTTCGTAGCAAACGCTTCATTGGGGAATATAGAAAATCGGGCAACATTGCAAGCATTGCATCTGCAGTAGAAAGCCTCAAAAATATCACGGAAACAGAGGCGGCTTACCCCCTTCTCGTAGTACCTTACATGGGTCAGAAAGGAGCTCGGCTATGTAAACAGCATGAGGTTGCCTGGGTTGATCTATCAGGAAATGCTCTTATCGATACAGAGTCCTTATTCATTCATGTCGAGGGGAAACCGAACCAATATAAGCGCAAGGGTCGCCCAACAAATCTGTTTGCTCCCAAGAGTTCGAGAATCGCACGATGGCTGCTTGCACATCCAAACGAACGTGTTAGCCAGAAAGAAATTTCCGAACGCGTACGTGTCGGACCTGGCTGGGTAAGTAAGGTGACAAGCCGACTCGAAGAAAAAGGGTTTATCGCGAAAGATGACAATGGTCGTATTCAGGTGGAGCGTCCTTCGCTTCTTTTGGAAGCGTGGCATGAAAAGTACGATTTCAGTAAACATACGATTGAGAAAGGCACAATTGCATCCAGAAATAGCGTCGAGCTAACAAAAGATTTGGCGTCAGCTTTCGAGTCGATGAACCTCGCTTACGCAACCACAGGGCTTGCTGCCGCATGGATGCTGACTCAGTTTGCTCGGTTTCGAATAGCAACCTTTTTTCTTGATCGGGCCCCAAGTGATAGAGTGAAGCGCGAAATTGGGTTACGTGAAGATCCGAAGGGCGCCAATGTATGGCTGGTGACCCCCAATGATGAAGGCGTCTTTCATGAAAATGTGACCATAGAAAATGTACGATGTGTACATCCTATCCAGGTGTATTTAGACCTTAAGGGACATCCCGAGCGCTCAGATGAGGCTGGTGCATCTCTACGAGAAAATTGTTTAGACTGGTAGGAAAAGCATAGAATGGAAGACATACCACGGTTTGCAAACGACTACATGGCGGAGGATCTCGAACTTGTAAAGTCGGGATGTATCGAAGTCGCAGCCCGACTGAATGATCTTCTTGACAACATTCTTCTTGTTGGAGGAGCCGTTCCTGCACTGTTGATTGACCATCATCAAAAATTGGACATAGCAACAGATAGGAGCGATCCACTGAGTGCACACGTCGGGACACGCGACTTGGATTTGGGCTTAGCGGTAGGCGTATTAAACAAGAGACGGTACTCGGAAATTTCGACGCGCTTAAAAGAAAGCGGATTCAAACCGGATGAAAACGCGAGCGGTAATCAGACGACGCATCGATGGAAACATTGCGATGCAGAAAAGCTCACCATCGACTTTCTCATTGCTCCCGTTGAAAAGGAGGAAACAGGAGGCAATATAAGAAATCTGGAGTCTGACTTTTCAGCGATCGTCGTTCCAGGCCTTGATCTGGCCTTAGAAGATCCGCATCCGATTCAACTGTCGGGTACTGCTCTTGACGGGTCAGAAATGTCGATAGAAATACCTGTGTGTGGTCCCGGAGGATTTGTACTACTTAAAGCGCTGGCATGCCAAAAGCGAGGAAAAGACAAAGATAAATACGATCTCTTTTACG
>CAZZCI010000070.1:2812-9973 GCA_964653015.1 uncultured Rhodothermales bacterium | reverse complement strand
TTTGCCAGTAGCTGCTGAACGTCGAACAGCCCCTGAAGGCGTCACAGCACGCTGTGACGGTGCAAGGGCTGTACACCTTCCGTACGTCGGGGGCCTACCTTCGCCGTTTTTTGATCGAGGTGCGACGTGGAGCTTGACACGCCTCTCCCACCCTAACTTTCAGTGTGACACGGTGCTCCCCCCTGCATTACGAAGGCAGGCGAAGCGGATGGGACTATCGTTCCAACGCCGCCTTGAAGTCGGCCAGCTTGTTTTCGATTTCGTCCCATTCCGAGGCCGGGTCGGAGCCTTCGACGATGCCTGCGCCCGAGTACAGTGTGAGGGTGTTGTCATTCACAAGAGCCGACCGGATTGCAACGAGCACTTCAGCTGCATCGTGACTCATCCAACCAACCGGCCCGGCGTACCATCCGCGGTCAAACGACTCGTATTCGCGGATGAAAGCGCGCGCTTTTTTGGTAGGCGTCCCGCCTACAGCTGGCGTAGGATGCAGCGCATTGAGCACATCAAGCGGAGTGGTACTTGAGCACAGCGTGGCGGTGATTTCAGAGCGCAGGTGGCGCTTGCGCTCCAGCTGGAGCTCTTCCGGGGTGTCGGGAACGTGAACTGCATCGGCCAGTGGCGTCAGGGCGTTAGCCAGCGCATCCTGCACGAAGGCGTGCTCGCGACGATCTTTGGCACTGTTCAACAGATCGTGGCGCAGCGCAGCATCCTCCTCGGGGGTGGCCCCGCGTGGACGCGTCCCGGCGATGGCTTCCGTGCGGAGGGTGGAGCCCTCCATTTGAAAGAGCCGCTCTGGTGTGGCCCCTATGAACGCGGGTCCGGATCGGTTGGGCTGCCAGCCGAACGCGGTACAGCGGGGGGTCTCTTCTTGCAAGCGCTGTAGCAATGCCCAGGGGCTGAGCGCGGTGTCGAACGTAAGGTCTACTGCACGGGCCAACACCACCTTTCGTAAACGGTCATCGGCAATGGCGCTTACGGCGGCGCGGACTTGCTTCATCCAGGCGGTGCGAGAGGGACGGTCGGTGCGGTCGGTGCGGGTGGTGAAAGGCACCGTGGGCCCATCGGACGCAAATTGCAAGGCATCCACCTGGTTGAGCACGGCGTTGGGGTGGTGGGTGTCGTGTGGGGCCACCAGCGTAGCGAAGAGACGCGTGGTATCGCCCTCGCGGTGCAAGGTAAAGCGCGGCAGCACCAGGTTCCATGGGCCAAAGTTATTCCATGCGTCCTCGCGGTGGGCCGTGGGGTCGAAGCGGGCTCCTCCCCAGATGCGAACATCCGGCGGGAGCAGTTCAAGCCAGGTCTCCAAATCGCGCACGGTAGCCCGTGGCAGCGTTGCGTTGCGTTGCGAGCGGGGGCCGCCCCATGCATGAGCGGCTCCTACAGCCGCGTATGTAGTAGACGTGCTGCGGCTGCGCCAATACACAAAAGGAGCATGCGGCTGAATGGCCCCCCAGGCCAACGGGTTCAGGTGTGTGGGCACATCAACCGACACAGAGCGCACCTGCGTAATGCCATTCATAGATTGCATGGCCTGCTTCACGGCCCGGCGTAATGCCGTGCGCACCGCGTCGGCATTGACTCGGTCGTCAGAGTGTACAGAAGCCAGAGAAAGAGGAAGCATAGCAACGTGGAGTCAAGCAGCAGAAGGGCCCGTGGACGAAAACGTTAGGCAGACAGATGGGCTACGCTGTTGCGTACCGTAGCGCGATAGGTGTTGCCGTTGTAATGGATGACGTACAGACCGGTGTTCGCGTGCGGTACATCGGGCATGCGGGTGAGGTCGTGGTTGTAAAGTGCCGACGCCAACATAATGCGCATGTAGCGTCCGTGGGTAACCACCAGTACATTCTCGCCCGGGTGGCTAGATACGATAATGTCGAGTGCGCGGCGTGCGCGGGCCTCCACCTGCCGTGGCGATTCGCCCTCTTCGACAGCGCGCTCCACATGGCCTTTGCGCCAGGCTTCCTTGATGGTTTCCATGGCTTTATCGCGGTGTTCAGAAGGCTCGGTGCCTTCATAAATGCCCCAGTCAATCTCTTTGAGATCATCCAGATACGCAAAGGAGACAGGTTCGTGGGGCGTAGCAACGATGCGAGCGGTTTGCCGGGCTCGTGTGAGGGTGCTCGCATACACGGCATCGAACGATACCTCATTTGCCAGACGGGTTGCTAACGCATTGGCTTGCGCCGTTCCGCGTTCGTTGAGCGGGCAGTCAACACCACTGCCCTGCATAATGTGCTTGCGATTATATTCGGTTTCGCCATGACGTACCACGTATAGCGTAGTTGAGCGAGCATCAGGCATATCAGCAAAAAGGCAGGAAGCAGCAGGCGATACAACGGTTAGCGGGAGGCGTCGGGCCGTTCAGGCGGCGGACGCACATCGTCCATGTCGTCGGCGCGGGCCGTCCAGTTTTCAATGACGGTAAGCAGCATCTCATCAAGTTGCTTAAGGGAGGCTCCGTGCGCGCGGGCCGCCCGAAGGATGACGGCCCTCAGCACTTGGTCGGCAACGGGCATGCGATACAGGCCCCGCCACATCCAGTGCACAAGAGGATCCGTCGCCCGGCGTACCAGGCCCCAACGAAGAAGCACAAATCCGGCCAGTCCAACGGTCACCCCTATCAGGTTGTCTTGTACGGCCAGATAGCTTAGGGCAAACACGTAGAACAGCCCTTGCAGTACCACCACGTTCAAGACACGCATCACACCCATCGCCTTCCAGCTTACCAGAGCCGGACAGAAGGTTTTCCATCCGAGGTAGGCGCCAAGGGCGCACGCAGCAGCTGGAATGGGCCCGATCAACACGATCAGTATGGGCAAGAGCCATATTGCCAGGGTCTGGGGCGATTGCATCCAGCGCCCGGCATACGCGATGAGCGTTTCCAGGGGCACGTATTTGAGGACATCCGATGCATAGTCGCGCACATCGTCTTCACGCACATGAAACCAGAACCCGTTGGAGGTGAACATGCCGTACGGCGTGTCCATGATGGTCAGCTTCTCCGACGAGAACAGGCCCATGTGTGTATGTAGATCCCCGAGAAAATAATGTAGCAATGCCTACACGCCCGTTTGCCCTGCAGTTTCAGAATTATTTGAAAACGATGGGGAGGGCCTCGTCTTAAGACAGTTCTGTTACTCTGTTACGCGATGAGACGCTTGTAGCCGATACGCTCAGGAGCCCATCGTATCAATCGGTTGGCATTTGCAAGACAGGGGTGTCTTCCGCCTCGGAGAACGTAAAAGTAAAACGTGGCTGTATAACACCTGCTGCCTTCAGAGGCGGCGCGAGCATGGCTTCAAGGGCGTCTTCGGTGTTGGCCTGCGCCTGGGCGCGCTCCTGAAGGCGTTGCTCGGCTTGACGGCGCAGCGCTGCTTGCACCCCCGAGAGCGCTTCTGCGCGCGCATCGGCCTCTAAATCGCTCGAAAACAAGCGAAACCACCCACGGGTGCCGGTCTGCACCTCAAGCGTTTCAAGGTCGGGAGCTACGCTGTGCACCTGCAGAGGCGGTACCGTAATGTGCACGGTGCCATCGGGCTTCCGTTCGATGTGTGAGGCCTCAAGCTGCGTCACTAAAAAGCCGTATGTCACGTCCCCCGAAACCCGTACGTTCGCTTCGGTCGTCACCAAATCAACATCGGGGGCCAGCCCCGAGCGGCGCAACATCTGGTAGAACTCGGGCGCCACACTTTCGGTGTAAGTTACGCGTTCCTCGGCCTGCATCGACAGCACGCCCGTAACCAGAAAGGCCTCGGGGGTTTCCTTTTGTACGGTAGATACAATAGCGCGCTGGATGTCGGCTTCAGACGGTCCTTGCACCCACCAGGCAAGTCCGGCGCCCAGCCCCAAAAGCATCAAAGCCAGGGCGCCTCCAACAATGCGTTGCTTCATGGACTTCCTACATCATGAGTAGCGCCAGTGCGAGGGTTGCTAACGTAATGCCCCACAGATTGATGCGTGAAAGGCGTTCGCTAAAGACGAGCACCCCAATGAGGGCACCGATCAACACAATAGCCAAGTGGTTAATGGGAAAGACCACAGTGCCTGGCAGATACTCCAAGGCGCGCAGCAGAAACTCCAGCGACCCGTAGTTGACCACCCCCAGTACAATGCCCCATCCCCAGGCATTGCGTTGAGGCCACACCTGCTCGCGCACCCCTTTCGTTACAACGGGTACCAGGCCCACGAGGCCGGCCATTCCAAAAGACAGGAGCAGAAAGAGAGACACCTCGCCCTGCCCGGCGTTGAATGTCTCCTCGAAGGCTTTCAGCGATACATCAATGGCGCCACTCGACAGAAAGAGTAACAGCAGCACGCCAAAGGAGGCCACGACGGGTGCTTCGTCGACGAGTTGATCGGTAAGCCCCTCTTCATCGGGCTCCGAATCGTCGGGTAGCGAGGCATCTGCGCCCGATGCGGATCCGGCGGGCTCAACAGCAGGAGTAGGTACCGCTGGTTCGGGCTGCTTGGCAATCATAAAAAAGGCGCCGCCGGCTAACAACATGCCAAACCCTTGCCATACCGAAGGGGCCTCGGCCCAGATCAACCAGGAGGCTAAAAAGGGGAGCACAACAGAAACGCGCCATACGCCCAGCGCCAGCGACATGCCGGCCAGCTCTGTGGCCAAAGAAAGTAAAAAGAACCCTGCAATAAGTAACACGCCAACCACAACGCTTAGCCCAAGCAAACCGGGCGAGAGGGTGATTCCGGCATCCAACGCGGTTCCTCCAGTAACCAGAAGAGCCAAGGCTACGCCTACAGCCGCAAAATAGTTAATGGTGAGTAAGGCGACACGGTCTACCCCGCGCTGGCCTGTATACTTGAAAATGATGCCAATGGCGACGCTGCAAAGAATGGCCAGCGCTAAGAAAAACATACAGATCTACAAAACTCATAAAACAACATATAACGACTTCGACGGATGTGTAAGCCCAACCGCTTCGAAACGATAGCACACTGAAGCCTCCCCCATGCAGACGACCGACACAGGGGGACAGCACGAACAATTCGCTGCTGCAGAAGCCCGCTCCCCGTTACTCCGAGGACGACATCAGCGTGAAATAGCGCAGTCGTGCTGGCGATGCCTCGGCATCACGAATGGTGAGATCAGAAGGCGTATGAATACGGGGTTCTACGCGTCCCGTCGTATCCTGCCGGATCTGGTCGTAGCTCACCACCGCCGAGAACTCATCTGAACGTCGTGCCTCAAACATCTCATCGAACAGCACACGATAACGAACAGTTACCATAGCGGGTTCGAGCGCTACAAGATCTTGACCTGGAGGCACATCAATGACCCGAACGAACAACTCGCGGGTCTCTTCGGCAAACCGGCCTGCGTGCGCGACAAACGTAACCTCATCAATAGAGCGCCTTACCAGCGCATCCAGCGTATCGGCTAGCGGCACCTGAATACGAGTCGAGTCCCGCACACGGCCAGCCTCGTAGGCCTGGGTATGCCATTCGTCCAGTTCATCAACAATAGATTCGGCGCCCGACACCGTTACCGAGTCGGGGTTGAGCTGCGGGGGGTCTAAGAGTTCGTATCCGTCATCAAGATCTACGGATACCCGTGATGTGATAGGGACGGAGCGCTCTACGCGCCGCTCAAGAGGCACTGTAATGCGCTCGGGAGATACGCTCTCTAGCTGTACATTACTGCTCGAAAGCCCCAATACTTCTTGCACACGCACCTCGCTGCTGCTCGCGTCGATGGGGGCCGTGGGCGGATTGAAGTACAGATACAGCAGTTGAATCACCTCACCGGTAACCTGTACACGAACGTGCGAAGGCGGCTCGGCTACCAGCGCCTGGTCTTCAGGTACGTTGATTAAATTGGTGGGTACGTTAAATGCGACCGTGCGCGTTTCTTGCAGCGTAACCGCGGCCCACACCACCACTGCAATCAGGATACATATCGAAAGGGCTACGCCGCTCGACACGGTTGTCATGCGCCGTAGCTCAAAAAGCGATTTGAGGCGTTTCCAAAAGACCGGTTGGCTGTACAACATAAAAGCGATTTGCAGCAATCAGGAAGCCACGTGCGTGTATACGGTGGCATGCTCGTGGATGATGGTGGAAAGAGCTAGCCGCTCCTGTAGGTTCCGCAGGGCGCTCTGCGCTTCGGGCGTTGCGCCACGCGACAAATGCCTGTCGATAGCACCAGCCCAGGCTTCGGGCGTATCTTCCAAAACGCGCTCAAACGCGGCTTGCGCCGTTGCCTCGTAGCTATCGAACAGCGGAAGATCTGCCACCACAAGCGGACGTCCGGCGGCAATCCAGGTGGAGAGGGATCCGGAAGCGGTGGCTTCACGAAAAGGGCATACCGCCACATCGGTGACAGCCAAATACTGGTTGAGCGTCGCTTCCTGTACATATCCTGTACAACGGATGCGTTCGGCCACGCCCCGTTCCCGTGCTTGCTGATGCAAAGCCGTTGCATATCGATCGCCAGGGTCTGATGGCGCTCCTACAAAGGCAGCCCGTACCGAATTGGGAAGGTGCGACAACGCTTCAACCACACGATCGTGCCCTTTCTGGCGATGAATAAATCCAAGCACGGTAATAAGTTGGGTAGATTCCGGTATATCAAGCTCGGCCCGCGCAATAGAGCGACGAGGAAGCGTCCGGGATTCGACAAAATGGGGAATATGCTTGATTCGGGGGCCCGTTGCCAATGGTTCGAGTCGGGCATGCTCGGTGGATGTGCATACAAGGACTACAGCAGCGGCATTGAGGATCCGTTCTGTGGCTTGTGCATTGGCCGATTCACGGCGCCAGAATTGCCAGGCGCGCTCGGCTTTTGCGCCCCACTGCATCCACCAAGAGGGCGGCGAGGAGGACGGTGCATCGTCAACAGTCCGAAAGGAGGGGCTGGAAGACCGTGCCGCCCACAGGTGCTGCACCCGGTTGAGCCAGGTGTACCCTGCACGCGCGTCATGGACCGTCACGACCAGCGGTGCAGGAGTATGATCGATAAGGTGCTCGATCGCTGCAGGAGCCTGCACATCCCCCCAGCTGATGGGCTCGTACTGCACATGGATTACGTCAGCCGCCGCGAGAGCGTCGAGGGCCGCGCGAAGAGCCGTGAAAGGTGAACGGTTAATGATAGCGTGGGCGCGAATGACGTTCGCATCGAGGTGAGCTTGAGCGGCC
>CAZZCI010000070.1:0-2712 GCA_964653015.1 uncultured Rhodothermales bacterium | reverse complement strand
GCCCAGTCGGCAGGCGGGAGTGCTGTGCGCCACCGGGTAGCTACGGTTGGATCAATAGGAGCCAGGGCGTTGGCTTTCCAGGGTTCAGCCTCGGCGTCAACGGCCACTGTATCGGGCGCATCGCCACGCCACCGTGCGTGTACATCCAGCCCCAAAAATGCCGCGATCCGCTGCATCGTAGATTCGGGATGGTGGACAAGCGTCTCGAATGTGATCGTGTGCACCGGAGCCGATGCCGGAGCCTTACGAACGGCCTCCACACGCTCACGCCAGAGTTGGGCATCGCGCCAGGCATAGCCCGAAGACCAGGGCACCGAGCGCCATGAGTTCACCACGGCCCGTGGGTCGCGCACGATATGGATAAATCGCGCATCGGGAAGGGCCCGGTGCAGTTCCTCGATCTGCAAGGCATGGTCAGGTGTCTTTTCCCCGACGAAGGGCACGCCGTGAGCGTCTGCAGTAGCCTGCATCCAGGCACACAGTACGCCCGCCCCGGTGCGAGCATGACGCTGGGCCTGACCGTGTAGCGCATCCGGGTCAAGCGACTGCATTCCCCACGCTTCGCTCTGCTGAATGCGTCGAAGAAGGCTCTGGTGCTGAGTTGCAGTTAGTGGATCGGTGAGGGAACTACGCCGTGGCATCAGCCGACGCACGAAGAACGTTTCGGGGAGCACCGTTGCATCGGGGTGAGCAGAAAGAAGCCGCTGCACCAGCGTAGTGCCAGAACGGGGGCATCCAACAATAAAAAATGGAGCAGCAGCGTGCATGAAAGCGGGCAACCAAGCGAACGAAGGCATTCGTCATATGCACACCTCGTTCCGAAAGATGCATCAGAACCCCAACCGATCAATCCCAACCATTGACGTATGCGAGTGCACTATTCTTCGTGCTTTTCGTACGCAGCGATAATGTCGCGCACCAGTCGGTGGCGCACTACATCTTTAGGCGTAAGGTACACAAAGTCAATACCTTGAATGCCGTCTAGGATATGTTGCACCTGAACCAGCCCGGAATTGCGGCGGTTCTTTAGGTCGGTCTGCGTTACATCACCCGTAACGATGGTGCGGCTGTTCGGCCCGAGCCGCGTCAAGAACATTTTCATTTGGCCGGTGGTGGCGTTCTGGGCTTCATCCAGAATCACGAACGCCGACTTCATGGTGCGTCCGCGCATGTAAGCCAGCGGCACAATTTCCACACGATTCGTTTCGACGTATTCGGCCAGCTTTTCGTGGGGCAGCATATCGCCCAATGCATCGTACAGCGGCTGCAGATACGGGTCGATCTTTTCGTAGAAATCGCCCGGTAAAAAACCTAACTGTTCGCCCGCCTCAACTGCCGGACGCGCCAGCACGATTTTTTTGACGCGGTGTTCTTTTAGTGCAGCAACTGCCATAGCCACTGCCATGTATGTTTTGCCGGTGCCTGCGGGCCCAATGGCAAACACCACATCGTTTGCGCGGGCGGTTTCGACCAGCCGAGCCTGGTTAGGCGTACGCGGCTGAATGGCCTCGCCATCGGGGGTGTGCAGAATGACATCGCCGGTGCCATCGCTAGGCGGTGGGGGGGCGCTATTCGACTGCTCCAGTGCCAGAACGGTGTTTACATCGTCTTCAGTGAGAGTGCCGTTGCGCTTGAGCAGCACCACCAGTTCACTGAACACCGATTCCACCGCATCGATGGTATCGGTAGGCCCTTCGACATGTAGGTCGGTACCACGCGCGGTGATGGTGGCCTCAGAAAAGGCCTCTTCAACCTTGCGCAGGTGCATGTCGTTGAAACCAAACAAGAGCAGCGGATCGGTGCCTTCGATACTGAATCGTTTTTCGGCCAAGGACGAGATCGGTGGTTGATGAAGAGGGCATATCGAGGATGCATCTGCGTTGTAATATGTACCGTGAAAGGGTTTGTTTGATCAATGCCTGATCTGATTGTATCGTTTACGAAAATGGAGGGCGCGGGCAACGATTTTGTCGTGCTTGACAATCGGTTTTTTCGGTTTTCGGAGGAGGAGTTGCAGCGCTTTGCCGCCACATGGTGCCCCCGCCGACGCGGCATTGGGGCCGATGGGCTATTAGCGTTGGATCCGCCTGCTAACGCAGCGCATGACTTTCGGATGCGCTACGTGAATGCCGATGGGTCGCCCGCGACCATGTGCGGCAATGGAGCGCGGTGTCTTGCCCGCTTTGCTGCAGAAGCGGGGCTAGGCGGTTCGCGTCTTGTCTTTGGCACGGATGCGGGCCGGTATGCCGCTGACGTACCCGATGCCCCGGAAGCACCCGTACGGCTGTGGATTCCGGCGCCGTCGGGCTACCAGCCTTCCTGCTCTCTCGAACAAGCAGACGGAGCTGGATACGGGTGGCACCAGATCTGGTCGGGCACCGAGCATGTGGTGGCTTTTGCAGACGACATAGATGACATTCCGCTGGATGCATTGGCCCCGCCCATCCGTCACGACGCGGTCTTTGCCCCGCAAGGCACCAACGTAAATGTGGCGACGATCACCGGGCGCCAGCAGATTCAAATGCGCACGTACGAAAAAGGAGTAGAAGCCGAGACGTTGGCCTGCGGCACGGGCGTCGTGGGTACGGCAGCGGTAGCGCTGCGACAGAAACGTGTTGAGGAGCCGGTTACTGTTAGATCGCCCGGCGGCACGTTCACCGTTGGCCGCGCTGCCAATGAGAACGACGCCCCGGCTCCGTGGTACCTCGACGG
>CAZZCI010000069.1:0-10353 GCA_964653015.1 uncultured Rhodothermales bacterium | reverse complement strand
GCCACCAGCAGCGTCTGGGTGTCGCTGGTGCGCTCGTAGACGGAGAGGGCCGGTGGTTCCACCGATACGGCTTCGATTTCACCGCGTGCAAGGGCGTCATGCTCACTGCGTAGTGCGATGAGGTCGCGATACAGATTGAGCAGCGAGCCCTCATCGTCGAGTTGCTCGGAGACAGGCGTTACGGTTTCATCGGTCGAAAACTCGGGCTCGATCCACGTGGTGCGCAGATCGTCGTCCTCTTCGGGCGCCCAGAGCATGGGTTCACGGATGTTCGGATCCGGCTTCTCGCCGTACATACCGATCTCCTCGCCGTAGTACACGTAGGGCGCGCCGGGCAGGGTGAAGAGCAGGTGGGTGGCAAGACGCATGTCGTCCATATCGTCCAGCTCACTCATGATGCGCGGCTGGTCGTGGTTGGTGAGGAACGTGGCATCCACAAAGTCGGGATTCACTTCGGCGTACATAGCACGCATATCCACGAGCCGCTCTGCAATGTTCGCTCCTTCACGCGCTCGGAAGGCATCGAAGATTTCCTCGGAGAGGTGAAAGTTAAACAGGCTGTGGAGCCCGCTAAAGAACGGAGCAATAACTTCGGGACCGTCCCACACCTCGCCAACGAGAAGTACATCTTCATCTACGGCTTCCATTTCAGCGCGAAACTCCTCCCACCAGGCGTGGGCGTCTTCGGCGCGGTCATCGGGATAGATATGCTTGGCCGCATCCAGGCGGAAGCCATCCACTCCCTTATCGAGCCAGTACTCGCCAATGGCGATGACCGAGTCGCGCACGGCGGGGTTGTCGAAGTTGAGATCGGGCATACCGCCCCAGAAGTAGCCGAAGTAGCGCTTATCGAGCCCTTCCTGCACCTCGTCTACGTCTTCCACCTCATGCCAGAAGTCGATGTTATCGGTATCGGGGCCAGCTTGCTCGTCGGCAAACGAGGCGACGGTTTCCTCATCCTCCCAGATGTAGAAGTCGAAGAACTCGCTGGTTGTATCGGCTACAGCCTGCTGAAACCAGGGGTGATCGCGGGCGGTGTGGTTGACGACCAGGTCGATTACCACACGAATATCGCGGTCGTGCGCCTCATCCAACAGGCGCTCGAAGTCGTCCATCGTGCCATACTCTGGGTGGATTTCCCAGTAGTTGGTCACATCGTACTTGTGGTAGGAGGGCGACGGATGAATGGGCAGCAGCCACATGGAATCAAACCCCATGTCATCGATGTAGTCGAGCTTCTGGATCAGCCCGTCAAAGTCGCCAATGCCGTCGCCAGAGCCATCGGCAAAGGGATGGACGAATACCTGGTAGGTGACGCCGTGGTGCCAGTCGGGCGCCTCTGACGTGTCGGGCTCGGGCGCAGGATCGTCGCACCCGCTCCACACAAGTACGGCACCAAGCAGTAGCGGAAGCACCATCCGCGAGATACGAGACAAATCAACCATGGTCGTTTTCATAAGGCTGTGGGGAAGTTATCAGTGGGATGCGTCGGTATGGTGTAGCACGAGTCCGGCATGGGCGTCGACCTCAAGGAGCAGCGCCTCGGCATCTTGTTGCAGGCGGTACGTTTCTGAGGAGGTCCATGCAACCTCATAGGTCTCGCGCAGCGGTTCGGGCAGGGGGATGCGGGCGCTGTGTGCTTCGTTGCTGCGGTTCAGCACCACCACGATGGATTCGCCGTCGTGCGTGCGGCTGTACGCGAGCATTGTGCGTTCATCGTCGGCCTGAAGCAGATCCATCGTGCCGCGCCGCAACGCCGGATGCTTATGACGCAGCGCAATGAGCGCCTGATAGGTGGCAAACAGATCGTCGTTGAAGGCGACCGGGTCGGCCGTGCGTTGTTTGTCTAACGGATGCGTCGCCTCGTCGCTGTACGAGCGGTCGGGCCAGACCATGGGCTTGCGGTTGTCGGGATCGTCAGCGCCCCACATGCCGGCTTCAGTGCCGTAGTAGATCATGGGCGCGCCCGGATAGGTCATCTGGAAGAGGGCAACCAGCGTCTGCAGGCGACGGTCGGTGGCGTCGGGCGCGCGCACTTTGTACTCCGGATTGCTGGCCGGGGAGACGATCTCGGCCTCGTCGTAGTCGAAGCGCTCGGGGTGCACGTATCCGGTATCGGCGCGGTTCACGACTTGCGTGGCGATACGCGGCGTATCATGCGAGTCGACCAGATTGAGCTGAGCTGGTTGCAGCGCCTCCGGAAAGGCCGATCGGCGTGCTTCAATGAGATCAGCAAACGATGACGGCGCGAGGTGCGCATCCACCAGAAACCCCTTGACGGGATAGGCGAAGGCGTGGTAGTTCATCGTCGCGCTGAACCCGGTGCGCTCCAGGTAGTTGGGCGCTGCGTCCCATACCTCGGCCACGGTGTAGGCCTGCGGGTTCAGTTCCCGCACATGGGCATGCCACGCGCGCCAGAAGCCGTCGGGCACTTCCTCGGCCACATCGAGGCGCCATCCGTCGACACCAGCGTCGGAGGTGCCGTCGGGCGCCATCCAGCGGGCGGTCGCGTCAAAGATGTACTGCTGCACCTCCGGATGCAGCGACGTGCCGTCTTCACTTTTGGCAAACTCGGGCAGGTAAGGCGAGCCCCACCATCCATCGTAATCGAAGGCGCGGAGCGGGTCGTCGGGCAGGTCGTTCCAGTCGTTTACGTCGTACCAGCTGGCGAAGCGCGAGTCGGCGCGGTGCTCCACCAGGTCACGAAAGGCGAAGAAATCGCGGCCGGTATGGTTGAACACACCGTCGATAACCACACGGATGTCGCGCGCGTGTGCTTCATCGAGCAACGCGAAGAAGAGCGAGTCGGCAGCGGTGACGGTCCACGTATCCGGGTCGGTGGGATCTTCGGATGCGATCTTTCTGATGTCGCCCTCGGGGTCGGGCCCGAAGTACGGGTCGATGTGATGAAAGGTGTTGTTGTCGTACTTGTGCATCGACTGCCCCCAGAACACCGGGTTCAGATAGAGCGCGTTGATGCCGAGCGTGTCGAGATAGTCGAGGCGGTCGATGATGCCTTGCAGGTCGCCGCCATAGCGCCGCTGCGTAACGCTGCTATAGAAATCGCCCATCTCAGCTTCCCACGCGGACTGCGCGTACCAGTCGCCGGTCCACGGCGTAGGCGCCCAGGTGTCGGGCACCGTATCGTAGGGGCGCTGCAGCGTTTCGCGGGTGGGTGCGTTATCGAGATCGCTGTCGGCGAAGCGCTCCGGAAAGATCTGGTAGAACACCGCATCGGTGACCCAGTCGGGCACGCGGGCCTCGGGCGGCGGAACCTGGGCGTCTGTCATCGAAGCCACTGTTTCGTTCGAAGACGCAGGCGCGTCAGCATCCGTTTGGCAGGCCGTTAGCAACAGGCCACCTACCACTAGGCCAAGCACAACCGTTCGTGCCATGTACGTAGGTAGCGCAACGACCATGCTCTGCGGCTTTCAATGAAACAAGCACTCACCTGTTACGGACGGCTGGACGGACGCTCGGGTGGATCCGGAAAGGGCGTGATTTCCACTTCATTGGAGCCATCACTCTCCAGATCGTTTTCTTCATCGAGCGCCGTAACCTGGTAGTAGTAGGTGGTGCCGTTATCGACACTGTCGTCTGTAAAGCTGGTTTGGTCGATGCCTTCAGATACAGGATTTCCGGAAAGCGCATCGCCCGACGAGGTCGACCGGTACACGGCATAGCTATCGGCGCCCGACACGCTACTCCAGTTCAGACTGATGGCTTCGTCGCCTGAGTCTGCTTCTAGTGAACTAGGAGCAGCAGGGGCTGTCGGATCATCTCCGTTACCGGGCGGATCAGGGTCATCGCCATTGGCGTCGGTTGACGAGTCGCATCCGCCAAGCACAACCAATGCTCCGATGAGCAGCACCGACATGAGGGCGGTAAAGCGAGAGGCAGAAAACGTAGAAGGAATAAGTTGCATGGTAACAAGGGGTCAGTACGAGAGCAATGTGGGCCAACGCTACTGCGTGCAGACCGGCCGCAAGCCAGCCTACACGCAGCATTCCGAAAGCGATCTTAGCGAACAACCGTGATTTTTTGCGTGTGCGTTTCGCCTCCTACCGTGAGGCGTCCGAAGTACACGCCGCTGGCCAGCCCGTCGGTGCTAAGCTGCACCTCGTGGGTGCCGGCCTGCTGATTGCCCTCTTCGAGCGTGCTTACGCGGCGCCCAAGCACGTCGTAGAGTTCAAGACGTACGTCTTCGGCTTCAGGCAGGTCGTACTGCACCGTTGCCTGATCGCGCACCGGGTTGGGATAGGTTGTTAGCGACACCTCTTCGGGCATGACCTCGTCGAGGGCCCGGTCGATGTAGGACTGGCTCCCTACGGCTACGCGGAGTGTCTGCGTTTCGCCGGGTGTCAGCGTAAGGGGGCCCTCCGCACGCAGGTCGTGTGTTGTGCCCGCCTCGTCGTCAATCAGCGCCACCTCATGCTGTTCAATGGCCTCGAAGTTGCTGGCCTCAATCTCGACAGGCGTTTCTGCTTCGGTCTGCAGATTCAACGTGAACGTCTCTCCAGCTCCGGTCAGGTCGCGATGCTCACGCATCAAGAAGCGGGTGCGCTCATCTCCATCATGATTCTCGGGCTGGATGCGCAGGCTGATCGTTTCAAAGTCGCGGGGCGGAGCGACGGCATCAACGCCCATGTCACTTCCCTGGACACCCACCTGCACGGCAGAGGTCAACTCATGCTCATCGGTGGTGGTGCGTGCGCTAATCTGGAGCGCAGCTTCAGCCTCGGCTTGCGCCTGTTCAACGGCTGCAACAACTCCGGCATCATCGTCTTGATAGGCCGGGTTCGGAATCGTCAGGGTTTCGCGGTCGGCATCGTCGTTGAGGAAGTAGTATGCCGTTCCGCTGCGTGCCGAAGCGAACGTATCGCTGCCGTCATCAAAGGCGCCCTCGAATCCGTAAATGGGCTGCAGATCGCCATCGTTAGCGTCATCCACAGCACTCCATTCGACCTCTTGCGCAATGGGATTGGAGATGATATTCCATCCTTCGTGCAGTTCGATCGTCATGGAGGCATCATCGTCGCCCGTGAGCAGCGCATCGACCTCACGCTCGAACGTCCAGTTGTCTCGGCTGGTGAGCCAGAAGCCGCGGCCTGCCTGGAAGTTAAAGCGCGCGATGTTACTGTACGGCTCCAAAAAGTCTTCGTCGGATCCGTCATCCCAGAACGCCTGCCAGTCTACGCTAGCCTCGCCGGTCACCACATCCGCCATGGGCTCCTCCACGGCGCCAGGCAGTGCTACCAGACGATAGTTGGCTTATGTCTCGGGCGTCCCGCCGAAGTCACGATCAATAGCAACGTTAACCCGGCTGATCGTCACGTCGAAGCTCGTGTTGGTGGTTCCGTTCGGGTTGGTAGCTTCAAGCGTAATAGTGGCCGTGCCCGAGCCGTTTGGAGTCACCGTCAGGCTCGATCCATCTAGCGAGGCATCCGCTATGAGGTCATTGGAGGAAAACGCATTAAACGATACCTCCTCGCTCGAACTAAAGATATCATTTAGGTCTGCCTCAAAGGCGTCTCCGCCAAGCACGAGTTCTTGCGGATCAACCGACTCAGCAACCTGGGGCGGAAACTCACGCCCAGGTGTACCTACGCCGTAGCCCGGCCAATCTTCTTCAGGAAAAGTGACAGGCTCATTCACGTACACATGGAATTCGCTCGGCTGCATGGGCACCGCCTCATTGCGGTTTTCATCGTTGATCTCAAACTCTTCGCCGGGAAAGAAATCGTACCAGGTGCCATTGTCGAGGAAGCTCAGATCGGTCTCTGCGGTTTCAAGACTGAAGTTTCCGACGATATGGACTTCCTGATCGCCTTCGACAAGTCGAATGTAACGGATCGGATCATCACCCGAGTTGACGTCGAGGTTAACGACGCTGGTAAGCGAGCGCATCGGCTCAAACTCCTGACGCAGGTTCAGCAGTGCGCCCCACGTTTCGTAGACCGCACGGCGGTCGGGATCGTTGAAGTATTCTTCGGTGCGCACGGGCTTAGGATCGGTGCGACCGGGATCGTCGGGCGCGCAAATGCCATCGTCATCAAATCCGCCGGGCTTCAGGCATTCATTTTCGCCCCATCCGTAGCCCAGTTCGCCCAGTTGCCAAAGCATGCGTGGGCCCGGCACCGTCAGGAAGAAGCCGCCCATCAGCTTCTGGCGTTCCAGGGCCGTCTCTAACTCTTGTGTGTCGTATTCACCATCGTCGCTGGCATTGCCAAATTCTCTCATGTTGCGCATCATCCACTGCTCATCGTGGCTCTCCATGTACGTGACAGAGTTAGCCACGCCAGGCTCCAGTCCGATGTTGGGGTGATACGTGTCTGAAAGGTTGGACGCTCCGCCGAGAAAGCCCATCGACGCATCTGAATACTGCGAGTTCATGCCTTGCCAGAACATCATGCCTTGAAGTCCCTCGTCACGACGATACTCGGCCATCTGCAGTTCTTCGTCGCGCTGGAAGTGCTCCAGAATGATATAGGCGCTGTCGTCTACATCCCACATGGCATCGGCCATGCGTTCGATGTTTTGGACACGGCGGTCATAGAAGGGATTCGGGTCGAAGCCGCCCGTCTCGAAATCATTGTCCGGCTCCATCGTCACGAAGCCTTTTGTCAGGTCAAAACGGAACCCATCCACGTTGTACGTTTCCAGCCAGTGTTCATTGGCACGATCCATCCAGTACTGGATGTACTCGTGGTCGTGGTTCAGGTGATTGAATACGTTAAAGTCGTGGCCGGGCCCTACAAAACGGCTTTCGCCTGGGTTATTCCCTTCGAGTTGAATGAGCGGCGATGGGTCGGTGGCGTGGTTGTACACCACGTCTAAAATCACCGCCATACCGCGCTGATGGGCCTCTTCTACGAACTGCTTGAAGTCCTCGGCGGGACCGTACGACTTCTCAAGGGCCAGATGGTAGTTCGGATTGTAGCCCCAACTGATGTTGCCATCGAAATTAGAAACGGGCATCAACTCAATCGCATTGACACCGAGTCCTTCGAGGTAATCGAGTTCGTCGATGAGAGAGGCGTAGGTTTTCTCGTCGTTGAAGTCCCGAATCAGGAACTCGTAGATAACGAGCTCACCAGCATCGGGTCGCTCAAAGTCGGAAAACTGGAACTCGTCCTGATCAGTTTGCACCACGGAGACAAAGCCTTCGGTTTCATCTTCGGGATACTCCAGCAGATCGGGGTACACATCGTCTTCAATAAAGCCATCCTGAGGTGTGAGCACCTTTTCGGAGAAGAGATCGCCCATCCGAATCTCTCCATCAACCAGGTACTGAAAGCCGTACTCTTCGCCGGGTGTGAGCCCATCAATCGTAATCCAGTAGTGGGCGCCATCGCTATCGCCAAACGCGGTGGTCGATTCCCGATTCATGAAGTAGTCGTTATCGACCTCCCAGTCGTTGAAGTCGCCAATCAGATAGACGAACTCTTTCCCAGGCGCGTATAGCGAGAACGTGGCTGTAGTCGGATCGCCATCGTCATAGGTGATACCGTCTTCGACCCCAGCTGGGCGAGCCGCTTCTTCAACGGGGGGAGCCACCACAATGGTGACATCATCGCTGACTTCGGTGCCCTGATCGCCGCTCGCGGTGACCTCGATCTCTCGGTTGCCCGGATTGGTGAAGGTGACAGACTCCGAAAGCTGCAAGTTGGTTGTGGACGCCTCTTCTTGCCCATCAATGGTGAGCACCATTTCTTCGAGATTTTCGCCCGACTCACTGGCCTCGGCTTCGATGTCTACCGTGTCACCATCTTCGATGATGAACGGATTCAGCCCTGACACCGACGGTTGGGTGATGGTCACGGCCAGCGTTGCATCCGGATCGCCCAGAGCAACAAACTTGTCATCGGTCTGGGGAGTGCCGCTTGTACTCCGAAAGACGAAGTTCATCGTCTGGATTTCTTCGTCATCTTCGAGCGTACACCCGGTTTCGTTGGCATTGTAGTAGTCGCGGATGTCGTCGATTTCGAGCTCGTACAGGTCGTCTCCCACAGGCGTGAGGCGGGTGTCATCACGCTCGCCTGTAAACTCATCTTGCGTAGGCCAGAAGTTTTTAACGCAGTTCCATACCTCATCCTCTTCAGGAAATAGATCGGTGAAAACCCCAGTATGGGCATAGATGTCATCGTTGAATCCCTCGAGTGGCGTATCCGACGCATCGAAAGTAATGGTCACAGGCTGATTCACTGTTGGCACCGTGGGGTCGGTGCTAATGGCGTCGTCTTGCGACTGGGCCTGAACCGTCGACACGCCCATAAGGGCAAACATCAACGCCAGGACAAACGAAGTAGCACGATAGGTCATGGACTTTGGGGCTCTTAAGGACGGTCGTGTGTAGCGCAGTGTCAAATTCAGGCTGTTCACCTTAAAACGACTGCAAATCGGCTATCCCAAGATGTGCAAAGCCACGGCCGCACATCTTGAGGTAAACGATTTCCAGAGCGTGGAAACGGTAGCTTCCCGATAGGCAATCCATGCCCCATCGTAGAGGAGGCTTCACAAGGAAGCCTCCTCTACAGGGTGCACAGAGCGCTTGGTTAGTGACGCGCAATCGGCGGGTACCGATTAATTGCCCGTGGCATCCAGGCGGATGTCGTCGATGAGGAGTTCGAGGGCAGTGTCCTCGTCTTCTTCTTCACGCTGAAGCTCAAAGCCGACGTTTCCAATACCCGGATCAAGGAGCGCACTTGGATCGTCGCCAAGCTCCGAAACTGGGATGCGCACTTCTTGCCATCCGTCGCTGGCTTCGATTTCGTAGGTTTGTCCACCACCAAATCCATATCCACCAGCATCACCTTCGGCTTCGATGAAGGCAAAGAGGCCAAAGTCTTCAGAAACCTGCCCGAGACGCAAGACCAGATCAGCATCTGCCGCGTCGGCGAGGAAGATATCGGCACCATTCGCGTTGAAGTTGTACCCAAAGAAGTTACCGCCTTCGGTGTACGACATGCTCCGTGCGGTGAAGCCCGGCGCATTATCTTCTACGATGTCTACGAAGTCCAGCTCGATATCAGAGAACCCTCCGTAGGGTCCATTGGTGATCTCG
This sequence comes from uncultured Rhodothermales bacterium, assembly GCA_964653015.1. Classification (GTDB taxonomy): domain Bacteria; phylum Bacteroidota; class Rhodothermia; order Rhodothermales; family Salinibacteraceae; genus Longimonas. The sequence continues at coordinate 1,289 of CAZZCI010000069.1, read as the reverse complement.
AAGTCGTTGATTTCGAGTTGCGGGCCGTCAGTAGTACCGAGCATGACATCGTCGAGGTAGTACGTCACGTCGGAATCGGTCGTAAACGAGACGCTTTCGAGGGGACCGTTTCCACCGGCGCGCTCAGCAACGGGGTTAAAGTCTGCAAGTAGCGCATCGAGAGCCACTTCATAACGAACCCATTCGGCTCCAGCTTCAACAAGAAGCCCAACATCATACTCCACGATATCACCGTTGACTTCCTCGGCCAGCGTGACCGTAAGATCAATATCTTCGTTCGGGTCAGGCTTAATCAAGAACGACATCACGTTTAAGCCCGGCGCACTTACACGACGCTCTAACGTAACGGGATCGCCAGCAGCAGCGTTGATCTCAAGCGAGTTGAGGCCAATGCTATTGGCGGCCGATTCAGCAGTTTGACGATCGGCAGTGGTGCCGCCTTCCGTGGTGAACTCAGGCACCTCAAAGTCGGTCTCGAAGTCCTCAACCAGAATGAAGCGACTACTGAAGTCGGTGGTCGTGGAGATCGCATCGTTGAACTGCACCTCAATATCGCGAGCATACGCTGCCGAGGCGCCATCGGACTCCAGGCGCACCATTTCAGTGACCGAGTCGCCGTCGATTTCTTCGGTGTACTCAACAGACCACGAGCGCATGCCGCCATCTTGCGGATTGCCCTCGTCTTCGATCAGTTCAATATCGAGCGCGGCGGCTTCGGTGGTCAGCACAGGGGCTTCTTCGATTCCTTCATACTCCACATTAATACGCGGAGATGGACTTTGGCCGGCTACGAATGTAAAGAAGTCCTGCTGAACGACGAGCGGGTTGTTGATCTGCACATCGATGTCTTGGGAGACCGGTCCGGTATCCCCTTCGCCGGACACCGTCATGGTTTCCATGATGGAGGCTTCGTCCATCGAGCCAGTGTAGGTCACATTCCAGGTGGTTTCGCCGGCTTCGGCAGTTCCGGTTTCTTCGGCCACCTCAATGTTTAGACCAGAAGCATCAGAGGTTAGCGTTGGCCGGTCTTGAAGCCCCTGGTAGCTGAGTTCAAACTGTGCTGGTTGGTTCGGCTGTCCTGCTATAAGCGAAAACTCAGTTTGCTCAACATCAAAGAGCGTTTGAAAGTCAATGTCTTCGATACTCGATATTTCGTCGGTGTCGCACCCGACGAGCGCCAGGCTCCAGACAAGGAGCAGCGCAACGCCAAGTGATCGTGTGGCTATTCGATACATATTTGGCAAATAGGGGGTAATGTGGAAGCAACTTCGAAAGTATGCGTCAGCATG
>CAZZCI010000068.1:7958-10558 GCA_964653015.1 uncultured Rhodothermales bacterium | reverse complement strand
ATCGCCACGAGAGGACAGGTGTTTTGTTATTATCATCGGGCAGGCTGCCACTCCCCCTGAACTCCAACATTGACACGTGACCTCACTTAGAATTGCTTAGCTCAATAAGAGGGTAATAAACAGGTAGATACCAAACCCAATCGTTAAAGCCACCACATAGCTTATCAGAAGTACCATCACCTTCGTGAGCGTCCACCCCCACGACTGCCGATACACTCGTTTCAGAGCAATGAACACGTAAATGAGCAGGGTCCAGCGCAAAAGTTCGGTCCCATGATCGGCCATGAAATCTATTCCAGCCAGGTTAGCTGCCACCATGAATAGCAGCAGCACAAACAAGAAGGCGTGTAGATGCAACGCCAAAATTAAGTGTTCGGCATAGAGGCGTCCCGTACCCACATACAAGAGTTTCAGGAGCAGCGCAAACACCGGAAGCATTACGAAAGCAAGCACCGACAGGCGCCCCACCACGCGGTCCATAAAGCGATCAGGGTTTTCGGTTGTGCGAAGTACGCCCTGGGCGGCAGCATGCAAAAATTGATTTTTGAGATCCGTTTTGTGGCGTGCCTCATCCACAAAAGCACGGAGCGAGTCGCGTGCCTCTTCCGGAATCATAAAAAAGGTGGCGGTGTGTTGCGCATCGGGGGAAGCCTGCTCGGCATTCGTCGTGTCAACGGTGACGTGCAGCGGCGTCGTGTTTTCGTCAGTCGTTCCAAGCAGGTGCCCTTGCGAAAGCCCAACGACCAAAAACAGCACGAAGCTAAAAAACACAAAGAGGCGAAGCGGAGGCACATAGCGTCGTCGTCGGGCCGACAGATAGTCGCGCGTGAGTTGCCCGGGGACGAAAAGCAAGCGGGCCAGCGTTCGAAGCAGGCGCGTATCCAGGTTGAACAACTCACGGACTGCCTCTTGCACAAGCGTAGGAAGCGGGGCGATGCGCGAGCGTGCTCGCTGTCCACACCGATGGCAGTACGGCCCGCGCAGGCGCGTTGTACAGTTGCGGCAAATGCAATCGGACGAGTTGGAAGGAGACATAACGCTTCGTTGAACGTGTGCAGGGGCGCCTTACGCAGATTGTCGGGGACTTCCCCACAGGCGGCTGCAGCAGCCACTCACAACGAGAATGATAGATACATGTTATGCTAACATGCAAGCGCTGCGCCCTTTTTCATGCAGTGCATACCGCATTTACGTACCATGGTCAGAGCCCCTTAGGGTTGTATGATGAAGACTGCATTGCATGTCGATCTGGATCTTATTCGTCGCTATAACAAGCCGGGGCCTCGGTACACCAGCTATCCGACCGCACCGCATTTCGGCGATTCGTATGGCCCTGATGCTTTTGAGGCAGACCTCACACAGGCTGCGCCCGATACCCCGCTCTCGCTCTACGTCCATTTGCCGTTCTGCCGCTCGCTCTGCTACTACTGCGGCTGCCACATGAAAATCACGCAGCGTGGTGAGGCCATCCAACGCTATGTAGATGTGCTGAAGCAGGAAATCGATCAGGTCGCCGAGCGCCTCGATACAACACGTCCTGTTGTTCAGATCCACTGGGGCGGCGGCACGCCCACGTACCTAACCGCCGAACAAATCGCCGATTTGGGCACCCACATTCACCGTCGATTTGCAGTGGCTTCCGATGCAGAAATTAGCATCGAAGCCGACCCACGGGGCCTTACGAAAGACCGAGTGCAGGCCGCTGCATCTATCGGATGCACACGCATGAGCTTTGGCGTGCAAGATGTAAACGAAAAGGTGCAAGAAGCTATCAACCGGATCCAGCCGACCGAGACGGTCGAGCAATCCATTGCATGGGCCCACGAACACGGGATCTCTGGCATCAACATCGATTTGATTTACGGACTGCCGTACCAAACCCCCGAACGGTTTTCTCGCACGCTCGATGCCGTACAACGCTTCGATCCCGGACGCATTGCGCTGTACAGTTATGCACACGTGCCGTCGATAAAAAAACATCAGCGGGTGATTGATGAAGACGCCCTGCCGGGAGCAGAGGACAAGCTCCATCTCTTCAAAATGGGGATAGAGCGGCTCACCGGACGCGAAGGATACCGGTTCATTGGCATGGATCATTTTGCGCGTCCCGATGATGAACTGGCACGCGCCCAAGAAAACGGCGACTTGCATCGTAACTTTCAGGGATACTCCACCCGCGCGGGCGCCGAGATTGTAGCGATGGGCGTGTCAGGCATCAGCCAGCTTGAAGGAGCGTACGCGCAAAACGTAAAGGCGCTGCCAGCGTACTATGATCGGGTGGCTGACGGACATTCCACCGTGTACCGGGGCGTACGCCTAACGGACGATGACCAACTGCGTCGCCACGTCATTATGCAGCTGATGTGCAACTTTCATCTCGACAAAGAAGCCGTCAGCAAACGCTTCGATATCGACGTAGATCGCGTTCTGGCCGATGCATTTGAGCGCCTAGCCCCCCTCGAAGCCGATGGGCTTGTCACGTGTACGTCCGAGGCAGTGCACGTACAGCCTCCGGGGCGACTGCTAATTCGGAACGTAGCGATGGCATTTGATGCCTACTGGGCCCACGAAGAGCGTCCGGTCCATGCACAAACCGTGTA
>CAZZCI010000068.1:5305-7858 GCA_964653015.1 uncultured Rhodothermales bacterium | reverse complement strand
TCCTGGCGCATGGTGGGCGGCAAGGTACGACCTGGTGAAACAGCCTGGCAGGCCGCGCTACGGGAACTACACGAGGAAACCGCGCTCATGCCCCATCGCTTTTGGACGGTACCGTCAGTCAACCATTTTTATGATTGGGAAGACGACTGCATCCATCTCATCCCTGCTTTTGCGGCAGAGGTAAACGGTGCGCCTGTGCTCAACCACGAACACAGCACATCTGCCTGGATACCTATCGCTGAAGCGGAAGCACGACTGGCCTGGCCAGAGCAGCAGCGTTTGATCCGTTTGGTGGCCGATTTAGCGACCGCTTCGATTCCTAAGGAGTTACTGATTCCGGTAGACGCGCTTTAAACACAACAACGGATGCCCCTTCGTAGGAGGGCATCCGCTGCATTGCGCGCTATAGGATGACGACGAACAGAACAACAGCCTATTCATCGTCCTCATGGTAGAAGGGCCTGAACATCAGTGCCAACTGCAGGCATAGCCTGAAACGAGGGTACGGTCACCTCAGGATAGTGCGCTGTGCTTTCCACTTCCTCAACATCGGAAGAAGAAAGATCGGCATAGAGTCCGAGTCCGAACAGCACCATTACAACAACTGCCCCCGCAGCACGAAAGCGGTTATAGCCTTTCGTGCGCGACACGCGTCGTTTGGTACGCGCTTGCAGCCGTTCGGAAAGCTCATCCGGCTGAAGTGCAAACGACTCCAGATTACGCTCCGGGGGTTTCGCCATGGGGCGATAGGCGGAAAGAAAGTTACCAACGAGAAAACGCTTGTTGCTCTTAAGGCTCTTATTCATAACAGAGTGTTTTGTATTTTATGGCGGACAATAAGAATGTCGGTTTGTGCCGCCTTCAGTGAAGTTGAAAACCAACTCCACTGCGGCACCGCTCGCAGCTCTCCGGAGCAACCACGGCGCAAATGAGCAGGGGTGCGCATCCCGCTTGCTCGCCCATACGACGAGCTCTCCCTAGACAATGTTACGCAAGAAAAGCGCTTCTATCGCGATTGAGGCACACTTCACGCGGCTCTCGTCTGGTGTTCATCATTCATCGATGCCCCCTTCATGGCTGTAACGGACCGGTGTGGTATGGCTTGCCTTCTTTGTTTATTCCAAAATAGAGATCTTATTTTAAGCTAAATAAATATCGTTTATATCTAAATGCTATGAATGCTGGAGCACTGTACTATGGCAGTGCAAAGAGGGCCTAACAGAGCATCGTTATATATTCAGTTCAGAATGGATGCAGTGCTCTTTTATCGAACAAGAAATGCGGATTGAATGGGCATTCTCTCGTTGAACCAGGATCCAACCATGAATATATAGCTAACATAATCCGCTTTGAGCATCTATCAATGCCGGTTCTTGCATTTTGTGATTGCATTTTGTAACATCGCGTTTAGATTTGATAGCATTATGTCCAAGAAACGCTCAAAAAGTCGGCTAACTACTGCGGAGGCGTATGACTTTTTGGGCCATCTGGCATCCTCACTCACTGTGCCAGTTGGATAACGAACGTAAAATGGGTCCTTGCACAACAGCGCTTACATGATCCGTTATGGATAACTCTTCCCTTCCTGTACTGGCTCGCGATGCAAGCAGCCCCATGACGCGAGGAATGGCTGCGGGCGAAGACGCTTCTATGTTGCTCTCACCCATTGGGGTGATGGCGGAGCTTGAAGAGATTCCAGAGCTTTCGGAGCGCCAACGCACAATCTATGGCACGTGGATTCAGGGCTACTTGCGCTATATTGATCGCGAACAAATGGGCATGCCGCGCCCTTCTCACATCAAACGCTTCTTGAGTCAGATCCAAGAAAACGACGCAACGGACGAGGAAACGTACCAAACGGCTGCCGAAGCGCTCGTTTTTTATCACGAGTGCTTGCTTCAGCAAACGATTCAAGATGACGGGTTCCGACTGGCCACACTTACCGGACGTGAGAAAGAAAAGCTAATCTCGCGGCTCGACGGTCCGGAGAAGGTATTGGCACGCGTTGTATGCAATACAGATTTGAATTTGAAAGAAGCACTGCGCCTGCGTGTTGGCGACGTGGACCTTAACAAGGAGAGCATCTTGGTGTCGTCTTCCACCGGAAGTGCCGATCGCGTGGTTTCGTTTCCGGCCTCGATGAAGCGGTCGCTCCAACAGCAGTTGGATCGCGTAAAGGAGTTACACGAATCGGACCTCGCAGATGGCTTTGGCTCTGTTGATGTACCCACTGAGGTAACACGTCAGTTTCCGTGGGCGGCCAAGCAACTTGTGTGGCAGTATCTGTTTCCCAGCCGTAAGCGTACACTCGACATGCGAGCGGGCACCGAGCGTCGCTACCCGATGAACCCCAAGCGTATCTTCAATGCCATCGAGTATGCGGATGCCCCACTAACCACCGCCTTTCACGCTTTCAACTCCAATCGGTATAAAAACGCTGCCTCAAGTAACGGTTCATCGGTGTGATGCTGCCTCATTGTTGCAGTGTAGGTCGCGCTGTGTCACACGTCAATGGTTCAGTTGCACCCGGTTGGTCTAAACGTACCGAGGAAA
>CAZZCI010000068.1:3350-5205 GCA_964653015.1 uncultured Rhodothermales bacterium | reverse complement strand
GTGTCACACGTCAATGGTTCAGTTGCACCCGGTTGGTCTAAACGTACCGAGGAAAAACCCGCCCCGTTGTCGTTGATGATTACCCGCGTGGACGTAGCGGACGCAGCACGACTTCGGAGATAAGGTGGTTTTCGGGCGCCTGCACAACATGCAATACGGTAGCGGCAACATCGTCGGCTTGGAGCGGCTGATCGGTGATATCGGCACCCGCACGGTCAAAGAACTCGGTTTCGATCGAACCTGGATACAAACACGATACCCGGATCCCGGCACTACGCACCTCTTTCATCAGCGCCTGACTAAAGCCACGCACACCAAACTTGGTGGCATTATACGCAGAGATGTTGGGGTTTCCAATCAATCCCGCAATGGAGGCAATGTTAACAATGTGTCCGCCAAACCCTGTGTCCTCGTTCTGGGCACGCATAACGGGCACCACAGTCCGCGTGCACAAATACAGCCCCCGCAAGTTGGTATCGTGCTGCACATCCCAATCCTCAACGGGCATCTCATCCACAGCGCCAAAACGCCCAAGTCCGGCATTGTTGACAAGAATATCGAGACGCCCTGCGTCCGACTTGATGCGCTCAACGATCGCTTCAACAGCTTCTTGATCACGCACATCTGCTGGACAAGGGACAAATGCATCGCCGTGGGTATCGTGAAGGCTGTCTAGCCGGTCTTTGCTGCGTGCAAGCCCATATACGGTTGCACCGGCCTCAATGAGCTGTTCAGCGATGGCTTGTCCAAGTCCCGTACTGGCCCCGGTGACAAGGGCAACACGATTTGCGAGCGTCATAAGCAGTGTATAGACAGGTTGTGGAAGAAACACAAAACACATGATGCGCAGCGTCTACGAAGCATACGCTTCATAGATCGCTACGCATCACAAAAATGGCGTAACGGATGCCCAGAATGGATACAGCAGCTATTCGTTTACCGTCAGGCTTTTAACCTCTATACGCATCCCGGTGTCGCCTCCCATCATCGCTTCCATTTGTGCAATCTGATCGCCCATTTGCTCTTCCATCATCTGGCGTTGCTCGGGCGGCATTTGCTCCATCTGCTGCTGAAACTGCTCATAAGCTTGCTCCATTTGTTGCTGCATCTGCTGCCGCTGCTCTGGGGGCAGCTGGTCCATCATGTCGTTTCTCATTTCAGTTACAAACGGGTACGTGAGCCCATCCACCGTACGGTAGTCGCTGAAATCAACCTCGAAGGTAACTGGACCATCGAGTTGAAACGGAGCCCCTTCCATGTCCTCCTCTGACATGGTCGCTACAAACACAAAGCGGACAGGCATCAGGTCGTCTGCACGGATGAAGATGCGCATCGACTCAAGCGACTCAAAGTCTTGGGCATCCAGATCGGCGTAAGCGCTAAAGGCTTCGGTATCGGCAATGTTCAAGACATGCGTGTCTGCGCCATCTACCGTCTCCATGCCCTCGTACTCGGCGGCTTCTTTCAACGCATTAAGGTATGATGCCTCCAAAAACCCAACCATGGGCATGTCTTCGGCACTGGCCCCGGCACCGGCCCCCACATCACGGAATACAAACCGACCGTCTACCTCTTGACGTTCAAACCGATTGGTTTCGTAGTCGGTCTCCACAGTAAAAGACGTCACGTTCTGCGCCATCGCCTGATGGGCCGCGTCCATCTCGTCGATAATGTCGGCGGCTGACTGCGCTACACTTGGTGGGCTCGCAACGCCTGCTAGGGCGATGGCGAACAGGCCAATCCATACGTGTCGGAATAGGGCTGTAGAAGAAATTGTCATGGGTACAAGGGGGTTAAAGCAAAAGGATGCGAACAGGTTGTACTAATCCTCATGTAGTATACGAATGAACCCGGA
>CAZZCI010000068.1:0-3250 GCA_964653015.1 uncultured Rhodothermales bacterium | reverse complement strand
AAAAGGATGCGAACAGGTTGTACTAATCCTCATGTAGTATACGAATGAACCCGGACATATCGTATCACCAAGACGTTATGAGCTCGTATTGAGTCTCGTATTTTCTGGTCTGGCTGTTTTTGTATGCCCGAATCAAACCCGTCTGACGCACAAAAGACCATGCATCGGCTCATTGGGCCCGATGCCTCGCCGACGCACCCGCCACGCCCTGATGCGCCTCAGGCTCCTTTGCACATAGGCGACCATCAGCTGGCCCCCGAACGGGTTGTTGAACTTCTTGCACCGTTTATGCGAGATCGACGCTTAAACGCGCTACGACGCGTTGTTGCACAGCGTACCCGTACCGTTGTGCCGGTCATTGAGGGCATCGTAAACACGGGCAACGTAAGCGCGGTCATGCGATCGACTGAAGCCTTGGGCTACCAGGATCTACATGTCATTGATACAGGCGGACGCTACAAACATTCCGAGCGAACGGCCAAAGGCGCCCAGCGGTGGCTGGATGTGCATCAATGGCAACACCCCGAGCCGTGTGTATCTCACTTGCAGAAGCATGGATATCGTGTACTGGCTATGCACCTAGACGCCCAAGCGGCGCCTATAGACACCGTTGACTTTACCAAGCCCACTGCTCTTGTGTTTGGAAACGAACGCGATGGCGTATCCGAGACGTTGCGTGACGCTGCCGATGGGACATGCATCATCCCAATGAACGGGTTCACCGAGAGCTTTAACATTTCGGTAGCCGCAGCAATTGGGCTTTACCATGCACGTCAAGATCGCCTCAAACGGCAAGGCCACCATATCGATCTTTCAGAAGCCGCGCAGCAACGCTTGCTTGCACGGTTTTGCCTGCGCAGTGTCAACCGGGCTGAGGCCGTACTCAGCCGAGCATTACGCGACGCCGAAGCCGCTTCGGATTCTACTTCATGAGGCCGATGGATCTGTCTGGAGCGGCGAGAATACATTGCCCCCGTGTACTTTTTCGTTTTGTTCAATCAACGTTTATATGGATCCTTCCTTTTGGAATAGCCGCTTCGACCGCGATGACCCGGTGTATGGCACTGCTCCCAATGCGTTTATTGCACAACACATCGACCGGCTTCCTAAAGGGGGCACAGTGCTTGATTTAGGAGGAGGCGAAGGCCGAAATGCGTTGTTTTTGGGCAGCCAAGGATATGACGTAACACTCCTTGACTATTCGGAGGTAGCTCTCGAAAAAGCAACGACCTGGGCCAAACGCGAAGGCGTTCCTCTTCAAACACTACATGCCGATATCACCACGTGGACTCCCGAACGCACCTGGCAGGCTGTTGTGGCTACGTTTGTGCATCTGCCGGTGCAATGGCAGCCGCGGCTGTACGACATCATGAGAACAGTGCTGGATCCGGGAGGCATCTTGTTGGCCGAATGGTTTCGTCCGGCCCAACGTGCTGAGGGCTACACCAGCGGCGGGCCGCCCGACATCAACATGATGGTAACCGCCAATGACCTGCGTTCGGCGTTCGATCCACAGGGCATTGTGCACTTGAACTCTACCCTGGTTGAGCTTGACGAAGGTCCTGGTCATCAAGGCACCGGGGCGGTGGTGCGGCTGATCTGGGAGAAACCGACCCCATAGCCACTATTCCACAATGCGAGCCCGTTCAATGACATCCAGCTTGGGATGCTCTCGCTTCAGGTACGAGGTGCCTACCGTACGAATGGAGTCCTGACTGACTGCCTCCCCATACCCACTGTACCACGCATCAACTGCCTCCATCCCATTGGCGACGTAGCCGAGTGGGGGAAAGCCCGTTACGCCGTCGAAATCGACCGTATCAAGCGGTACGTTATCTGCCAGGTTGATAAACAACTGCGCCGATCGGGTATCTGGGCCGCTACGCGCAAAAGCGATGGTTCCGCGTTCGTTGGAGGCCCGCACCGGTTCATCCGGGATGCCCGCTGCTGCCCATAGCGAGTCAGTCTGCGGATCCCCCGTGAGTCCGAACTGCGCAACAAACCCTTCCACCACCCGAAAGACAGGCATCTCCTCGAAATGGTCGTGCTTCACGAGGCAATGCAACCGATCGACTCCGGCGGGTGCCCACTCGCGATACAACTGTACGGTAACGGGCCCCTGTGTGCTGGTCAGCTCCACAACGAACGAATCGGGGGCAGCAGCGGTGGCGTCGGGAGGACACGGCACCTCGTCCGGCGGCGCCGCATACCAGTGTGCTCCTACCCCAACGAGCAACACACACGGCATAAGCCATGCAAGAATCCCATGCGCGGGCGTAGTCATATTTCGGAAAGAGATCGGGTTAATGCATTTAGTGAGGGAATATCCAATATCGAATGGCCACTATGAAAGCGCAACTCTAACAGACGGCCTTCCATCTGCTCGCATCAACCACAATCGGCCCAAAAGCATGTACGGACGTCAAAATACATCGCGCACCATGCAACATCATCCTTTCTAACGAATAGTGAAGAAAGCATAAACGCAGCCTTCGGAAGGCCTCCGGGCTTAACACAATAGACGAGGCGCCTTCTACATATGCATTTTCACTTTTGGAGGTAGACGGCATTACGTGCTGCAGCAAAAGACACCATGAACGAATGGGTAGACGCATCTAAGCACAGAGCATCCGACCTATGGGAGGCGACACATATACGGCTTCTCCAGTTGGGCAAGTGGGCCATGGCAGGGGCACGGCGCGTACCGCGTTGGATGTGGCTTGCGGGTACCGGCCTGCTGATTGTGCTCGTGCTGGTACTCTTGATTCGGGCCGAGTTGCGCACCTCGTGGCTGCAATCGACCTGGCTCTCAAGCTATGCCGCCGGACTCACGCATCAGGTGGAGCCCGGACCTAGCTCTTCCATTGTATTTCCGAGCACGGGGCCGTACAACGTACGCCTTGGGTACACCGCCTTTCCAGCTATCATCGACAGTCTTACAACGCGTAACCGCTTTGCAATTGCCGAGCAGGCACGGGCTTCAGATGCGTTGGCCTCTCACATGAAGCGCGGTCTTTCTCCACCCTACGTGCCGAAGCAACAAGCGGGGCTTGACGTACTAGATCGTCACCACACCGCGCTGTTTTCGGCGCGCTACCCTCGCCGCGTCTACGCCGACCCCGACTCCATTCCGCGCCCCGTACGCGAAACGCTGCTCTTTATCGAAAACAGGGCCCTGCTTGACACCGAACAGCCCCGCAAAAATCCGGCGATTGAATGGAATCGGTTTGCCCATGCTACGGGTCACCAA
>CAZZCI010000067.1:0-10716 GCA_964653015.1 uncultured Rhodothermales bacterium | reverse complement strand
GACAGGACGATGGGGAGCTCTGCGCCTTCTGAACCCATAGCACAATCCGTTCTATGTGGCGCTACGGCATGAAAAAAGAAATCTGGTCAAGCGCTTGTCGTGTGCGTTGGGTTCGCCAATCATCAGCCCCAAAATCTTCCTTGAAACGATTATACGTCTCTTCGAGGTAAGCGCGCCCGGTGTCGACATCTCCTTGCATTGCGAGAGCAATACCCAGAATGCCTCGCCCGGCTTGCATCTCCCAATGCGTTGAGGGTACAAAGCGCTGCAGCATGTCTAGCCCTTCGCGAATCATCGGCTCGGCGATCTCTGCTCGCCCACGCTCTACTTCGACCCACCCCATACGGATAAGAGACGACGCAATATGTGGATGCTCTGCCGGTAACAGGTCACGCCGCAGTGCTAGTGCCTCTTCATGGTAAGCCGCAGCATCTTCAAGACGTCCTGTCAAATGCAGCGTAAAGGCATATCGAGCAAGGCCCGACGCATAGGAGGGGTGATTTTCTCCGTAGTGTTCTTGAAATGCTTCGATGGCCTCTTCGTGCACAGGAATTGCTTCGTCAAAGCGGCCTTGTTGCTGCAGCGAAATCGCCAGGTTGTGTCGATAGGTTGCCTGTGGTGCAGCCTGCTCTTCAGAGTCCGGTGCAAGGGCACGCCGAAACAGCGACTCGGCCTCTGTACCCCGGCCGGTTTGATTATAAAGTAGCCCCAAACTGTTGAGGTAGGATCCAAGCTCGGGGTCTTGATCCGAATACGTTTGCTCCATCTGGCGCAGTGCCGTGGTAAGGTAGTGGTCGGCCTCTTCGTATGCTCCGGTACGGAACAGCAGATATCCGAGAGACCGCTTGTTTGCGGCTATATCTTCGGAGGAGGCAGATGCGTCGATTCGCGTCTCCAAGGCATTGCGCAATAATCCCTCTGCATCATCATACAAGCCCAGGCTGTTGTAGACTTCGCCAAGCGTGGCTTGCAAATCGGCCTGAATGAGCGGAGCCGCGTCCATGTCTGTATCCAACCGGGCGGCCCCTCGGTCTACGACTTCACGTACAGTAATATCAGGATTCCCGGGAGCCGCTTGCAAATTAGACGACGCAAAAAGATCCGTCAGAAAGGTGGTCACTGCCTCCGATTTATCGCGTTCGGCAGCCAGTTGCTGCGAGTGCAGCGTGATGGTTAGTGCGTAGCCTAGCACCACGATCAATGCCAAGGCCGTGCTTGCCACACTCCACCGATTGCGGCTTATGAATCGTTGGACTCGGTACCATGGGGTTGCCGTACGTGCATGCACGGGACGATCATCGAGGAACCGCTGCACATCCTGTCCAAAGTCTGCAGCCGTGCCATATCGATCGCTTGGCGCACAAGAAAGCGCCTGCTGAACCACAGCCTCCAGATCGCCTTGCAGGGTTCGCCGTAACGTTGTAGGGTCGGTGCTACGCTGGGTGGCCAATTTTTCCTGTACATCCGATGGCTTCCGGTCGAACGCAATGTGCATTGGGTCGAGATCGCCTTCGCATACCGCCTGCATCAACGCATAGGGACCGGTGGTGTCGACATCAACGGGGCGGCATCCACAGAGCAGTTCGTAGCACACCCGCCCAAGCGCGTAGACATCGGTGCGCGTAGTGATGGCCTCTTGTTCTATCTGTTCGGGCGCGGCATATCCCGGAGTCAGTGGATGATAGCCGGTCTGCGTCTCGAACATCGGAAACGGAGGGGCATGCTCGCTACTGGCACCCTTAAGCACCTTGGCAATCCCAAAATCGAGCAGGCGCACCGTGCCGTCTTTCGTAACCAGAATATTGGTTGGCTTGAGGTCCCGATGGACGACCAACTGTTGGTGGGCGTACTGCACCGCATCAACAACCTGTTGCATTAGCGCAAGCCGCTCGTCGACGGAGGCCGCATGCGTGTCGCAGTATTCGGTGATGGGGGTGCCGTCTACGTACTCCATTACGAAGTACGGATAGCCATTGGGTGTTGTACCGCCGTCGAATACACGCGCAATGTTAGGGTGGTCGAGGGCGGCCAAGATCTGGCGTTCCATCACAAAGCGCTCTGCAAAGTGCGCCATGCGATTGTCGCGCAACACCTTAATGGCCACGACTTGTTCAAACAGACCGTCGCTGCGCTGGGCCTTGTACACGTGACTGCTTCCGCCCGTGCCAATAATCGAGTCTATTGTGTAGGCCCCCAACGCCGTTCCAGGTGCTAGCGAGGCTGACGATTCAGACGGTACAAGCTCGCTGCCCTCTACCCACGATGCCGCACAATCCCAGGCATTTCCATCAAGTACGGTAGGGGCTCCGGTAGCTGCTTGAAGCAACGCAAGCGCTTCTTCACGAAGGTCGGAGGCATCTGGAAAAGCATCTTCGATAACGGCTTTGCGCTGCGAGGGCGGCGCATCGAGGGCCGCATCGAGGGCATCGCTTAAGGCCGACCAATGAGTTTCAACCAATGACATGAGACACAGCTACAAGATAGAACGGGGAGGATACGCCACGGCGGCCATCCCTTACCGGTTAGGCTTTGGGTTCAGACAGCGCTCGGGCTAGCCAGCCTTTTGCTTTGCGCCAATCGCGCCGTATTGTGCGGGGCGACAGATCGAGCAACTGTGCAATTTCCTTTTCGGTCATTCCGCCAAAGAACCGATACTCAACCACTTTAGCAAGGCGTTCGTCCATTGCAGAAAGCTGGGCAAGAGCCTCGTCTAGCGCAATAAAGAGATGCGCCGTTTCGTGCTGGTCGGAAAGCTGGACTTTTTCCAGGTCAACATGCGGGGCTCCGCCTCCCCGCTTTTGGGCGGTACGACGGCGCGCATAATCCACCAAAATGTTGCGCATGATGCGTGAGGCCATTGCATAAAAGTGGAGCCGACTTTCCCACTCCACCTGGGTTTGATCAATGAGCTTCAGGTAGCACTCGTGCACTAAGGCGGTGGTGCCTAGTGTATGCCCCTGGCGCTCCCGTTTCATGCGGTGACGCGCCAGTTGTCTGAGCTCGTCGTATACCGCCGCCCACAACTGTTCGGCAGCACCGTCTTCACCTTCTTGATATTCGACAAGGAGCTGGGTTACGTTATCATCCATAGAGGGACGACCAGTTGCTGGGTGGGGAACGGTGCCAGCGCGTGATGCTCGGCGCAGGCGGGTGGCAGTTCGAGACGGCCAATCGCTACGGGTAGGCATGGCGTGGAATAAAGCTATGCTAGAGTAATAACGTACAACATGAAGCGCTAGAAACGCAACGTCCGCTTCGTTACATGTAGACGCATGAAGTTCAGTAATAGTATCACCGGGATCGGAAAACAGCCTGACCCGCCTTTCTGTGTTCTGCTATTTTGTTTCTCATGCGCGTCTTATGGATCACTGATATGCGTGTTTGCGTGTACCACCCGTTATAAGTATGTCTCAAAAGAATAAGGTTTATGGCGCGCTTACTTGGATGGCTTACGCTCGTGCTCGCCCTTATGAGCGCTCCTCCCATCGCCCATGGGCAGTCGGTTTCGTTTGGTGGAAGTGTAGGGGCGAACATTGGCTCGGCAACAACCAGCGACGACTTGGCCACCGCTATTCGTACCGGCGTGTCGATTGGCGGGGTGATGCATTTGGAGCTGTTTGGACCGGTTGGGCTACAGCCCGAACTGGCGATCACTGAAAAGGCGATAGCGATTACAGAAGGCACGGGCCAAACCAACTATAGTGCCTGGTACTTGGAAGTACCTCTTCAGCTCCGCACCGATCTGTTTTCTGTTTGGCGGCTCGACCTGTTTGCTCTAGCTGGCGGTTCGTATGGCCTGAAGCTGTTCGAAAACCAGAGCATTGGTGGCACTCTTCAGGCGCAGGTCCCCAGCAGCGAAACCTTCTACACGCGATCCGATGTGAGTGGGCTCATAGGGGTGGGGGCCACCCTCGACGAGGGGCCAACTCCGCTTAGCGTGTTCATTCGATACATGCACGGCTTTCAAGATGTGTCGCAAGGGCGCTCTTTGGAGGGGCCTGAAAACAGTCCATTTGTGCAAAACCCTTTTCCGCAGAGCGCCTCGATTCGTGCTGTCATGGTTGGCGTGTATTTGGGTATCTAACCTTATACAGCGGTGCCAACTCGTTTTCTGTGATGTCTTGATTGTGCTATGTATCTTCGCACCCTTGAACTGCACGGATTCAAAAGTTTTGCCGACCGCACCACGGTAGACTTTGACCCCGGTATTACGGCCATTGTCGGTCCAAATGGATGTGGTAAATCCAACATTGTAGACGCCGTGCGGTGGGCCATTGGCGAGCAACGCCCCACCGTGCTTCGGTCTGAGAAGATGCAAAATGTCATCTTCAACGGCACAGCGAACCGCAAGCCACTGGGGATGGCAGAGGTGAAGATCACGATCGAGAACAACCGCAATGTGCTTCCTACCGAATACTCCGAGGTCACGATTGGGCGGCGGCTGTTCCAAGACGGTACCTCGAAGTATCTAATGAACGATACCACATGCCGCCTAAAGGATATCACCGACCTGTTTATGGATACGGGCATGGGGGCCGATGCCTACTCGGTCATCGAGCTCAAGATGATCGACGAAATCGTATCGGGCAGCACTGCCGACCGCCGTCGCATGTTTGAAGAGGCCGCGGGCATTACGCGCTACAAGATGCGCCGCCGCCAGGCCCTTCGCAAGCTCGACAATACCCAAGACGACTTAGAACGCATCCGCGACCTGACGGATGAGATTAGCACGCAAGTCAAACGCCTAAAAAAGCAAGCCAAAAAAGCCAAGCAACACAGGGAGCTTTCCGAAGAACTGCATACGCTGGAGCTTCGGCTGGCCCAAATTGAGTACGACAATCTGCAAGACAAACGGACGCAGGTGCTCGCCGAGCAAGAGGCGGCCCAGATGCGCGCCGATACGCTTGATCAAAAGCACGACGATGCCGAAGATCGATACGAAGCGCTGCGCGAAACCTTAGACCAGCAAGAGACGGAACGGGCCAATCGCCGTGAGGCGCTCCAGGAGCATCGGGCAGCTATCAGTGAGATGGAGGCCGAGCAACGCTTGCACCGCGAACGTCTAAAAACCGCCCGCGACGATCGTAAGGAAGCGCAGGCCAATCAGGAGCGGGATGCGGAACGTCTCGATGAACTCACCGAGCGAGCCAAAGCCCTCGCTGAACAGCTTGAAGCGGCTCGTCCTGCCCAAAAGCAGGCCGAGTCGGCGTTAAAGGAGGCCGCACGCAAGCGCAAGGCCGCCGAGCAAAAGGCCGAGGGCCAGCGCGAGGAGCTCAATACGCTGCGCTCTACGCTATCTACACTCGAAAAGGAACAGACCGCGCGCCGCCGTACGCTAGACCGTCATACAAATCGGTTGGAAATGGTGGAGGAGGCTCGCGCACGCGCCGAAGACCAAAAAGAGCGGTTCACCAAAAACGCCGAGGCCGCCGCCGAACAAACCCAGGAGGCACGTCAGGCGATGGAGCAGGCCGAGTCTGAACTGGCTACCGCCGAAGACGAACTGGCCTCAGCGAAACGCGAACACATCGAGCAACGCGAAGCGCTGGATGCCGTCGAAGAGGCCTATCGCGAGGCGCAGCGCCGCCGGGATGCTGCCGAGGCCGAGGTCGAGTTGTTGCAGAGCCTCGTGTCTAGCTACGACGAGTTCTCCGACGCGGTGCAGCATCTGGCCGAGCACGGTCCGTTTGACCCTCTTACCACCGTAGCCGATGTGCTCAGCTGTGCCGATGAATGGCGGATTGCACTAGATGGTGCACTGGGCGATTGGGCGGCCTGTGTGATTGTACCCACCGCCGCCGATGCACAAGCGGCCATCCAAACACTCCAAGCCGATGAAGCGGGGCAGGCTACATTCATTGTGCTCGATGCTTTGCCCGATCCCTCTGAACCGGCCACCGCGCCTGCGGATACGACCCTGCTGCGCAATTATGTGCGCGTTACCGACGATCGGTATGCGCCGCTGGCCGACTTGCTACTTCGCCACTGCTTCGTCGCCGACTCGATAGAAGCAGCCAGCAGCGCCATCGACATAGCACCGTCCCAGGCGCAAATTTTTACGCCCACCGGTACCTGGATTGACACGCAGGGGCGCCGTCGGGGGGGCAGCCGGCAGGAGCATGCTTCGCCGGTGGCTTCACGCGTGGGGCGGCGCGAGCAGTTGGATGAGGCCAAGGCGACCCTTGCCGACGCCCAGGCTGCCTGCCAGCGGCTGCGTGAAGAACATGCGGCCGTAGAAACGGCGTTTGAGCAGGCCGAAACGGACCTCAACGATGCCCGGGCTGCCGTTAACCGAACCGAGCGTGCGTTTGATCGGGCCGAGGCTCGCTACGAGCAAGCCACCTACGAACAACAGTCGGCCATTGAACGCCGTGATGAGCATGCCGAGTCAGTCGCCGAGCACACCGATGAAATAGAGGCGCTCAAATCAAAAATTGAAACCGTGCGCGATGCGGTCGAAGAGGCCGAATCTAAACTCGCTACCCTTCGCGCCCAACGCGACACCCTTCAAGAAGCCGTCAGCGATGCCGAAACCGACGAGCGAACCGCTGTAGATGCACATAGCACCGCCAAGGTGGAGGCCGTGGAGGCGCGCAACCGCGTAAAGTCACTCAAGCGCGAACAAGACCAGACCCGCGAGCAGCGCGAATCGATTACCGAACGGCAGGCCGAACGCGAAGAACGTATCAGTCGGTTGGCCGATACGATTGACGATGCTCTTGATGCGCAGCACGACCTCGACGAAAAGATTGAAGCGGCCCGCAACGAACGATCAGCCTATCAAGAGGCGGTGGATGAAGCCGACGAGGCGTTGCAAGCTACCAAGCAAAACGTGAGCGAGGTGGAGCGCACCCTGCGCACCTTGCGCCAGGAACGCGAACAGGCTATTGCCAAAGAGAACAAAGCAGCCGTTCGCCGTGCCGAAATCGACACACGCATCGAGGAATTGGAGTCGGCTATCGAAGAGGATTTTGAGCGTGACTTAGACGACGATCCAGTCCATATTCCTGATGACTTCGACGTAGACGACGCCCGAAAAGAGGTCCGCTCGCTTCGTGGCAAACGCAACCGCATCGGCGATGTCAACCCGCTTGCAGTGGAGGAGTACGCGGAAGAAAAAGAGCGCCTCGACTTCTTACTCGAACAGCAAGAGGACCTGGCGGAGGCGGAAGCGACGCTGCTTGAAACCATCGAGGAAATCAATACAGCGGCCTCCAAGCGGTTTGAACAAACGTTCGAGGCGATACGCACAAACTTTCAGGAGTTGTTTGCCGAGCTCTTTGGTGACTCCGCCGAAGCCGACCTCGCTCTCGAAGATGCCGACGACCTGCTCGATGCTCCGATCGAAATCCACGCTCGTCCGCCGGGGAAACGGCCCCAAACGCTTGAACAGCTTTCCAGTGGTGAAAAAGCCCTGACCTCCATTGCCTTGCTGTTCGCTATCTATCTGGTTAAGCCGAGCCCATTCTGCATTTTAGACGAGGTAGATGCCCCGCTCGACGATACCAATGTGGAGCGGTTCATGGACGTCATCCGCCGGTTCGCTTCGGATACGCAGTTCATTCTGGTCACCCACAACCAGCGCACCATGGCGCTGGCCGACCGAATGTACGGCGTTACCATGGAAGAAAACGGCGTGTCGAAGCTGGTAGGTGTCGAGTTTGACGAGGCGGTGGCTCTTACGGAGTAGAACTGTTCTCCTAAAAACGAACCATTTCTTTGTGCAGCCATACGCAATTCATCGTTCCTCCTTGCATAGTGTTGCACTGATTGCATGTCATACAAAATGCCGTTGCGTGTCGCCTTCGCTGTTAGCCTTTTATGGATGGGGATGACCGCGCTTCCAATCAAGGCGCAGCCTGACACCACCGACGTATTGACAACTCACGATCTCATGGTAGATCGGGGCATTGCCCTTCCCAGCGATGCCTGGGTGGATACGCAACTCACGCGTTTAGAAGACGAGCGCCACACAGGCGAATTTGTGCGCATCATGAATGAGCTGGAAGCGTTAGCCGAGGCATTTCCCGACAATGGTGAGGTGCTGTGGCGACTGGCGCGCACCCGCACCGACGTTGCCGAACGCGAAAGCGATGAACCCCGCCGCGAGGAGCTTTTGCGTCAAGCCGTAACCGATGCCGAGCGAGCCGTTGAACTGCTCCCTGACCACTCAAACGCACATCTCACGAAAGCCGTGGCTGCAGGTCGGGCCGCGCTGGTAGCAGGGACCCGGGAGCGCGTCGAGCTATCGCGGACCGTGCATACCTACGCCAACCGGGCGATTGAACTCAACCCCGAGAACGATCTTGCCTATCACGTACGCGGACGCTGGGCGTACGAGGTGGCTGGACTCGGATTTGTGTCTCGCCGCGTGGTGCGACTCGTCTATGGCGGGCTCCCCAATGCGTCGTATGCCGACGCCGCTGCCGACTACGAGCAGGCCATTGCTCTTGAAGAGCGCGTGGTGCATCGATTTGAGCTTGCGCGTACGTTTATCGAAATGAACCGGCCCGATAGCGCCCGCGCCCAACTCAAACGCGTACTTGATCTGCCCATTGGCGATGTCACCGATCCGATCTACAAAGAGCGGGCGGCGCGCCTGCTTGAACGGTTATAGCATTTATAGCATTGCTGCAGCGCTCGACCTCACGACTCACGTTGCGTGTACCAAAGTGTCCACAGCCCCAACAGCACAGCGGGAATGCTAAGTAATTGTCCCATGTCAATGGGGAGCGTGGCAGCAATATCGGAAACGGGCGCCTTGAAAAACTCCAATCCAAATCGGGCGGTAAAAATCAGTATTAGGAATAAGCCCGAAAGGAGTCCGTGTTTGGCGGTGCCCTGAACGGCACGAGGCTGTACGTACCAGCGATAGACGGCAAACAGCACCACAAAAATAAGCCCGTACGCCAGTGCCTCGTAGAGCTGCACGGGATGGCGAGGCACCATATCAATCCGTGTAAAGATAAATGCCCACGGCACCTCGGCCTCCATGCCGTACAGCTCCGAGTTAAACACATTACCGATTCGGATGCACATACCGGCCAGCGCCATAGGCACCACCACCCGGTCGGTTACCCAAAGAAACGGCTGATCGCGTCGGGAACGGGCGTAGAAGTAAAGCGCTACAATAATTCCAATTCCTCCCCCATGGCTTGCTAACCCGCCCTGATGCACATATAAAATCTCGATCGGGTTCAGCAGGTAATAATCGAAGTTGTAGAAAATGACATGCCCAAGGCGTGCCCCAATGATCGTTCCGCCCAGCATGTAATAGAGCAGCGGATCCAGGTCGCGCAGGGGTTTGCGTTCCTTCTTAAACATCCACCGCATAATGAAATACCCGATCACAAAGCCGGTCATAAACAGCAGCCCGTACCAGTGGATCTGAAACGGGCCCAGGTCAACCAACACTGGGCTAACATCCCACTCAATCTGGGTGCGTATCGGCATAAATACAGGGGGATACGAAGTTCGCAGAACAAAGCAATGAATACAGCCTGTGCAACGGCTCGCCCTAGCGGATACGTTCCATCTTCCTCAGTGAAGAGATCTCTCATCCGAGTTGGAGCCGAACGAGACCATGCGAAACGGCTATGATCTACGCGGATTCCCCCTACATGTGGAAAGCGATAGTCCCCTTTTCAACGTTCCCGTTTCTCTTTTAGCCACACGCTGCGTGTTATATGACATCTCCGGCATCATCCAAAACCATTTTCGTAACAGGCGGCACCGGCTTTGTTGGAAGCCATCTGGTAGAGGCACTGCTCGCGGAAGGCCACGAGGTGCGCTGTCTGGTTCGAAGTCGCCAAAAATGGCTGGGCCCGCTCGACATTACGCCCGTACGAGGTGACTTAACCGACGTTGAGGTGCTGTGGGACGGCCTGAAAGGCGTAGACGAAGTGTATCACATTGCAGGTATCACCCGAGCGCAGACGTGGGATGCATTTTATCGGGCGAACGTACGCGGCACCCTTAACCTACTGGGTGCGATCCAGCAAACTGCCCCGAATCTAGATCGGGTACTTGTTACAAGCAGTCTGGCTGCCGTAGGGCGCGGAGCCGACGGCATTGCGACGGAAGACGATCCGTTGGAGCCAGTGAGTCGTTATGGCCGCAGTAAAGCCGAAATGGAATCGGCCCTGCGTAGCACACATCAGATGACAACCTCGTACTGGGACACCTTGCCCATTACGGTGGTGCGTCCCCCTGCCGTGTATGGCCCGCGCGACCGCGACATCCTTACGTTTTTTCAGGCCGTGAACAGTCATGTGTGCCCTGTTGTGGGGGGAGGTCGTGATCCGGCCGTAAGTCTGGTACATGTGCGCGACCTGGTTCAGGGGATGATTCAGTGTGCCCGTGCTCCCGAGGCAGTACGTGAGGTCTTTTTCCTGGGGAGCCGTACTCCGTATGCCTGGAACGACGTGAAAGAGGCGTCCACCTCGGCGCTAGATACCTGGGCGCTTACGGTACCGGTGCCCACATTCTTCGTTGGTGCAGTCGGGGCAGCTGCGGAGTTGTGGGGGAAGATATCGGGATCGTATCCTGCACTAAACCGAGAGAAAGCTCGTGAAATCCGATATGCCGCCACCATGTGCAGTAGTCAGAAGGCGATGGAGCAAGTAGGCTATGCCCCAACCATTGACCTGATGGACGGGGTTGCCGAAACCATCGCATGGTATCGTGAACAGGAATGGCTGTAGCTCATGGGCGTGC
>CAZZCI010000066.1:1934-10788 GCA_964653015.1 uncultured Rhodothermales bacterium | reverse complement strand
ATAAGGCCTGTTATCAGGGGTCGATACCTGATAAGCAGGTAGCAGAACAGGCACGATGAGGCATCAGGTCTGTTCTGCCTGCTATTTCCCTGTACGGTGCATACAATGAGAGAAATGCGATTAGATTACTGCCACTCTGGCTGTATTCCTTCCGAGATGCGATTCTCCACGATGCTCAGTCGAGCCTTCACTGTAGTCATTTGCTCGGCTTCATCCATCTTTCTGAATACATACCCAGTGGACGCGACTGCAACTACGCCAGCAGCAGCACCGATGCCCCCAAGAACTACCATTCCTCCAGTCATTCCAAATCCTCCGGAGGCAATAGATCCTCCCCCCCACCATGCAAGAGCGGCATTTTTGGCGGCGGCTCCACTCAATGACGAAATAGCCGTTCCTGTGCTTGCTGTGCCCAGAGCAGTTGCTCCACCAACAGCCGTTACAGCAGCTCCTTTCGCAGCTATCACCTGTGCTGTAGAGCGTGTCAACATACGCTTCGACTGTTTGCCGCCCATCTCTCCCAGGAAGTACATACCCGCGAGGTAAACAGTAGAACCAATCACGGCGCCTCCCGCGGTCCCCAACACTCGACTGATCGACTGACCTGCAATATGCTGCACAGGCATCATTTTGACCAATTGTTGGCCGACTGTCGTGTTGATGAGCGTTCCATGTATTGCTGCGCCAAATACATAACCAGTTCCCGAAGATAGCGCAACCATTGCACCCTGCCTTTTGGTACTGTCCCAGTCGACTTCTCCATCGAATAGACGCTGGCTCGTTGCCTGCACTAAAACCGACAAAATACCACTGATCGCAGCTACACCGAGAGCGTGTACTGTTCCCATTGTGTATCGTATGTACCGACCGTCCCGAGTGGTGAGACCCACCGTTTCAGCAAAGTCAGGGTTGTCAGCAAAAAATTTCGCCAACTTCTTGGCGACGGGAGAAGGTACACCTTCATCCTCAAGAGTGGACTGAAACGCAGATTGTATGCCCTCACGAATCTTCTCAGGAAGCTCTCCTGGCTTGTAATCGATTACCTCGCGGACTATGGCTCCGTTAGTCCCTACGACAGGATTTCCATCTTTGCCTAAATGAGTGAGGGTAATGCGGTGGGTTCCCTCTTCCACGTTGTAGTTAAATAAGCGAGATCGATAGCTGATTACACCGTCTCCTGCTCCCTCAACTATCTTGGCTGCATTCTTGAGTTGCCGCTTGATATCTGCCGTCGTATATCCCTTTGGGACTCGCACGTTATAAACGTCGTTTTCTTTCCAAACATCTGCGGTCTGGCTGCCGGAAAGTGGAACCGCAATGGAATCGACATTCTCTGGAACGATAGTTCGCTCAATTACCGAATCGCCACTTTCCCAAATAGTGTCCCGGTATATTTGAGCTGGCGTGCTCATCCGTGGACGTATCCATCCATCGCTCATTTGAAGGCCATCCTTGGTCATTCCCAGCCTTGAAGTGTTATACTTTGCTTCCACAACCAACGGATTCCGTATTCTACCTTGGCTGTCAGCTCGAAGGTAAAGTCCATCCAGCCCATGAATACTGTTTCTTGCAGGAGACGAAACCCAGTTTCCAGTTCCTCGCAAGAATTCTTTAGTCATGACTTTATCCATGACATATTCCCCCAAACGTCCCTTTGCAGCACTGGAAAGCCCATCCGAACCGCTGTATAAGAAGACATCAGAGGCCGGCATAGCATGTTTAAGTCCTATAGCAGCGGCTCCTCCCGAGGCAAGAGCATTAGTGCTCACGCGCATTGCAAGACGAGTAGATCTGCGTCGGCTTCGAGCTTTAGAAAAGGATGAGTCGGGAGGAGAAGAAACAGGTATAGGCATAGCAAAAGGGAGATATAGTAGACAACCAACAAGTGTGCGATAGGCAGCTAAAAAGCCTCGATGGGATGAGGCGTAACATCGTGAAGCCGCTTGAGAGCGTTGAGTTTGCGACCTTTTTCTTCGAAGTCCGACTCGCTTTTTGCTTTCTTGAGATTGTTGTATAGCATTTCAAATACTTCAGCATAGCATCGGTCAACCTCACGGGTCAAGTATTGCCGGTCAATCTGACCAAGCTCAACGACGGCATCGGAGAGCTTCTCCTGATCACCAACAAGGCCTGTCTCTTTCTCGCCATCCTCAAGTGCGTCTCTAATTGCATGCATTGCATATTGATTGTATGCCTGATGACGACGTTTCTGGAGCCTTTCGATGGCTCCCTGAACATCGTCGAGAGTCGAAATAGCCTCCGTCACATAAACGTCAGTCTGTAGTTGTGAGACTGTTTGGTTTGTGTCTTGAAGCACCTGCTCCATTTTGCGGATCCCTCTGGTGAATCGTCTATCCCCTGTTCTGTGTGCCTTACCACTGGGTAGGTTAACTAATGCATCCATATAAGAGTCTTCTGAGAGCCCGCTGTGACGCTCTAATAACGTATTCCACAAGCGTTCGTCCTCTCGCTTGCGCTGGGCCTCTGTAACTTTGTTTGATGTTTCCTCAAAAAGTCTAATAGTCTTGCCAATCCGTTCCTTTCTCTCTTTCTCCGCTACCCTACGTTTGGTAACTAACTGTCGTATGACCTGCTCTGCTGACTGAAGAAGATAGGCAGATGCGGTTGCACTATCTTCGTTAGCAGCCGCATCGATGGAAGATCGCGCTTCGCTGAGAAGTTCATTAATCTCAAGTGCTGATTGCAGCCGGTGCACATATGCTTGAAGCCCACGTACTGCTTCACCGTCCCGATACTGAATCAAGGAGTGAACATTGCGCGCGAGTTCGAGAGCCTGGCGCACTTCCGAGGTGTTGGAGGGAATATCGTTTTCAAGACCATCCTCGCGCCACTGTTCAAGCGCTTCTTCTGCTTCTTTGTCTTCTTCAGACACCTCCATGCTCGCATCGGAGGCATGTAATATAATAGCACGAATACTGTCGAGATGCTCAGTGAGAGCAACCACATCCTCAACGTGATCATCAGCGACATGCTGAGCCTGTTCGAGTAGAAAGGCTTCAGCCTGATCACAGCGCTCGAGAATTTCGCTGTCATCTGTATGCTCAACAGATCTCAATAAGAGGTTTACATACTCTTCGAGAGCGTCAATGTCATCAGGGTTCTGATGAATAGTGTTGACGAGCCGAAAGAGCTTTAAGCGGCGATCGCTATCTATCGAAAGAAGAGATCTGAAGCCTTCGTCTGTAGCCTCGGAATCTGCTTCTAAATCTTGATTTTCAACGCCAAAAGCAGCTTGGAAATGATCGATAGTTTGGCTGAGGGGGGAGGAGTCCATGATACGTGGTTTCGAGTTTTGGTGCGTATAGAAGATGTACGAGGCACACGCTCTTCGGATGGTCGACAGCATCTGGATGTAGGCTCATCGTAAACATGTGCCTGATTTTTTGGACACATCTCATTAGTGAGATCAAGTCATGACAGTGTCCAGGATGATATGATCGTCTCAATCACCGAAGCCAGCGGTTAACAACTTGCTTAAGAGTCCACCGGACGCCACTTTTGAGCATAGGATACCCCTTGATGGATTCAGCCAGATGAGGACCGTAGCGATAGTACAATGCTACGGATACACGTCCCATAGTCGTAGGCTGCAAGACAACATCCCGGAAAGCACGAAGGCGCATGACATCAGGATGGTCGTAGTCACCGTATACCACTGTGGCGACGAAGCACCCGTTTTCTGACCTGTCAACAGCTCTGTTTCTGTTCTTGTCTGGCTTTTCGTCCCCTGAGACCTGAGTGTAACACGACTCGCAGAAGTACCATCCGGGTCCTGAATGTCCCATGTTGTCTTCGAAAAACTGTACCTCTCCCCAGTCCATAGGTGCAAGACCTCGCTCTTCTGCGTCCTGCATCCACTCCTTGAGAAGTTTAGCCTCCATACGGGCAAGGGCTTGCTCTGCCTCCTGTCGTTCTGATCGGCCAGCGTCAGGGGAAACCGCATAGAGTCCTGAGGAACCAATATCAGGCTCAAAGAAGAGAAGATGCTCTTCATGATCGAAGCAAAAACGGGCCTCACATCGGGGACACTCGTAATTCTCGAGAGACATCTTTTCCATACATCCAGGTGCTTGGCATCTGTCCATTATGCGTGATTAGCTACTTTGTGAAGGATTATTTAAATGCGAATCGCATATTCGCGGGTGTTTTTCGCAGATGGTAATTGTACTCAGTCACCACAGCGGTGGCATCTGGCGGTAGGCATCGGGGGCTGACAAGACGGCTCCAGACAGCTGTCCAAAAATGCCGTGGATCTCGGTTTTATTGCGCAAGGTCGCGTCCGCATCCACAAAGTAAAACAGTTCCTTGAAGGCGCGCTGCTTGGTCATGCCTACGAGCCCGGCACTCAGCCACAGCTCAAGGAGGTTGCCTTGCAGGGCGTTGAATACCCAGTTGTACTCGATCTTCTCGACGGCCTGGTTGTTGCCGTTGGCTCCAACGGAGGCGGCTTGCATCAGGGCGTCATACTGGAGCCCTTCCGCATTCGGGCCCAGCGAGTCGATGTTTCCCTGTACGCGATCATCCACGCGCTGCGCGATGCGCTGATTGAGCTGCTGACTGGACGCTTGCACAGACGACAACGCAGACTGGATGTCCGGCTTCGCGTTAGAGCCATCAAAGTATGAGCCCGCCTCTGCGGCAAGGGTGGAGGCCCAAATCGAGCTTCCCATGACATTCGATGCCATCTTCTTGGGATAAGCAGTCGCCGAATACCGATTGCGCCACTTGTTCAGGGAACGGCGCTTCGCAGCAAGACGCTGCTGAATAAACTCCATGACGTGATCTTGCGTGAGTCCGATGTCGCTGATTGTAGTAGCCATGCTGAGCGTGGTTTGGATGACAAAAAATACAAGGTGAAGCTACACGTAGTGGTTTGGCGACGTATAGAGCGGCTCGAATCGGCCTACACCGCCGGGGTTGGGATCCACCAAAAGAGGCTTGAAATAGGCGGTAACAGTCTGCAAGACGGGTGGGTGTAGGTCGCTGTCATTGACAGAAGAGTCCGTCATGGCCCCAGCCGCTTCACCAATCGATGCACCCGCCAGTACGCGCCGCTGCCACCCGTAATATGCTCCCAGTACCGTATGATAGTAGGTGTACATATACTCAACCTGCTGGAGGGAATCGCTATTTCCTCGCGCTGCTCTCTGTGCGGCAGATCGGAGCGGAAACAGGTTTAAATCCACAATCCCGTCTTCATTCTCAAAAAAGGGCAGGAAAACTTCGCCGGTATCTTTGTACACTGCACGTCGCTTGGACGCCAACATATTTTTTGCTTTTGAATCAGAAAGGGCGTCCCCTCCTCCCATATTCTGTTCAAGAAAAGCACGTCCCAGTTCGGAGGCGACGATTGTCTCTCCGGTAAGTTGAATGGCTGCGGCACGTGGGTAATCAGACGCCCCCATCTGATTGCGCAACGCCGTAAGACGATTGTTGGCATTGCGAATAACACGCTGAAGCGAAGACTCGCTTAGGTCGACCAGCAGAATGGAGTCGAGCCGGATGAAGGGTTTTGTACCAGAATAATCCAGTCGGTTGCGTCGCTTCGCCTTGCTGCTCGAGGGACGTTCTCTTTGATGCTGCGCTGCAGACGAAGAGGCAGATGACGAGGATGTGCTTTCTTTACTTGTTTCGGAAGAGGATGTCCTGATTGTCTTCTCTGAAGAAGTGCCCTCGTCATTGAAAAACAAGTAGATAAAATACAAGATAGCAATTGCACCTATTAACTCCATGCGTAAGTATTTTTTGTAAGCGCTTCGATGCGTTCAACAAAACAGCTCAACCAGAAAATGCGATCTAAAATCGGACCTGCTTCCAAAAGTAGAAAATGAACAATTTTGGATAGACAAGCGCATTTCATCACTGCTGCTGTGCATATTACCGACACACAACCATCACAAATGTAACGTACATAGTTCGTCGTGGCGCTATATACCCCGAAACTTCATAACTTAATACCCACCGGACGCCTACTGTCCGGGGGTAGGGCGGCGGACGTATAGCCCTGTCCATTGGCGCTCTGCCCCAGCAACGACTGGCATGCCTTAAGGAGATGGGCCACGCCTCTATTCTGAGTCTATTCTGAGCACACCCTTATCCGGATGCGTACCATACGCAAATAAGAATCCGGCAAAACGAAGGTAGCCCAGTCCACGCTGTTGACGGACCGTGTACATTCATGTACGTTGTATCTCTGATCCTCAGCCGTTGCGTATCGCCGGTGCACGGTTCCGGACTCTCTCCCTTCGAAGTTATACCTGCAGTCATGGAATACAGCGCGGCATTTACAGCCGGGGCGCTTCTGCACCAGGAGTCGGTGCAGGTCATCGCTGCCGTGCAGGAGCATGGCGACCTGCAGGCGGCAGATCCGGATGTGCTGACGGCGAACTCGAAGCGGGCCCGCGAGCGAAAGACGAGAGAGGTTGTGCGGCGCCTGCAACAGATGGAGCGTTCGGTGTGGCGCGATTTTCTCGACGACTCGGTGGCTGAACAGAAGATGACGCTGTACTATGGCGTGCTGAAGACGTATCGCCTCCTCTTCGACTTTCACATGGACGTGGTGCTACCTCGGTGGCGTTCGCTCGACCGTAGGATCACTCCGCACGACGCACGACGTTTTCTGGAACGACGGGCCGACCAGCATCCCGAACTCGACACTTGGAGCCCCTCGACCTGGCAGAAAGTCCGGCAGGTTATGCTCAAGATGCTCAGCGAATCAGGGCTCCTGTACGAGAACACGCTGCAGGCGCCCGCACTGCCCGACGCCTACTGGCATCGCTTTGTGCGCGTAGGCGACATCTGGTTTCTGGAGGCGGCCCTGCTTAACGAACGTACACGCACCGCTATTCTTGAGGCGGCTACGTCGTAGAACCAACTCCGAATGCATCTGACCTTGCGCCTGCTTTCCGCAATACTGACTGTTTGATTCCTCTCGATGTTATGGCTGTATCGCTGCTGGATGACGTTTTTGAGCTGCTCACTGAGCCCGACTTTCAGAAGCCCGGGTCGGGGCTGATGAGCTTCCCGGCCTACGTGTACGTCTATCCTCCCGATCAGGAGTATGCCTTTCGCGAGGCGCTGCCCCGGCTGGCGGAGCGGCTGCAGCGTGCCAACGTCGGGCAGCATCCGCTCATCACCAATGTGTACGATGCGTTTCAGACGTACCTGTCCAACCAGACGCTGGGGAATCGTTCGCTCCTCGACCGCATGGTAGAGGCCGAAGCCGACGATCCCGATAAGGTCAACCGCCAGTTGAAGCGACATGCCCGTTCGTCCGAATTCACCGCCTATCTCGCAGAGCGGTTTGCCGAGTTTGTGAATGAAGACGACGAGCAGGCCCGCACCTACGTCTTCGTGCATGGCTGGGGATCCATCCACCCGTATTTGCGCACCAGCACGTTTCTGGATCAGATGGAACCGCATCTTCGCGGATATAAACTCATTCTGTTCTATCCCGGTACGTACGTCAACGGGGCCTTTCGCCTGTTTGGCAGGCTGGAATCGGATGAGGTCTACCGGGCCAGTTGCCTCAATGAACGCATCGAAGGCGATAGCCTCGGCGCTTAACGGCCTGGGTCAGGCGCTGTGCTATACCGCGTCAAGGCATCCACCATGGCGCGCCGCTTCGCATCCCCCTACGCTTTTTCTTACTGCCATTAGCTTCCACATCCAACATGCCTGAACGATTAGCTGAACTGTACGAACGCGATATCGACCGCCGCATCGATCCGGTGGCAACGGTCACCGAACTCTCCGATGACTACGTCGAGAAGGAGATCGAGGAGTACTTCTTCACTGACACGCTCTTCACGCACCTGCATACCTTTCTGGATAAGCTCACCTCCGGCACCGAAGGACGCACCGGCGTCTGGATCAACGGCTACTACGGCTCGGGGAAGTCGCACTTCCTGAAGTACATCTACTACTGCCTCTCCGACCACGTGGGCGACAAGGCCCTTGCTCATTTTGAGAATAGCCTGAGCGACTACGACGGCGACCCGCTCGACCAGCCGGTTACAGAGGCAGATGCCCGCGCAGTGAAACGCGGCTTGCAGGCCCTGAAGGTCGACCCGGTGATGTTCAATATCAAGAACGTGTCAGACGATGACCGCGGGCAGCGGAGCGTCACGAAGACGTTCTACAAGCGACTGAATGCGCATCGGGGCTATAACAAGTCAAACCTGCAGATTGCCCGGTTTGAGAAGCATCTCGATGAGCAGGGGGCACTGGCAGCGTTCAAGGAGGTGTTTGCCGACCGCACCGGCGACGACTGGGACGCCAAAGCGACGGATGCGGTCAACTTAATACTCCATGATGTGGTCGCAGCGGCTGATGCTGTGGCGAATATCGACACCGAGGCGGCGCGCGCGTCGCTGCTGCGCGAGGCGTCGGTAACCACCGAGGAGTTTGTCGACGAGTTGGAGCGCTACCTGGCCGAGAAGCCCGACGACTACCGGCTGGTCTACCTCGTCGACGAGGTCAGCCAGTACATGCAAGGGGAGTCGAACCTATTGGTCGACCTGCAGACGATCGTTGAAGAGATTGGCGACCGCATCGGCGATAAGATGTGGGTGGTGTGTACGGCACAACAGGAGTTGAAAGAGCTGGTAGAGACGGCCAAAGAGAAGCAGCAGGCCGACTACAGCTATGGCAAGATCATCAGCCGGTTCGAGACCTACCTGCCGCTGGAAAGCCAGCAGGCTGATCTCATCACGAAAAAACGGGTGCTCTCAAAGAATCCAGAAGGCAGCGATGCCCTTCGCACGTTCTTTTCTGACCACGAAACGGCCGTGCGCAATCAGTTTCAGACCAGCGGCAGCGCGCAGTACCGCGG
>CAZZCI010000066.1:0-1834 GCA_964653015.1 uncultured Rhodothermales bacterium | reverse complement strand
ATCGACACGATCGATCCCAACTGGTCGGAGCTGAAGCGCAAGACACAGGCGGTGCTCGATACGCTGGTTCAAGAAAACGTGGTGAGCGAGTCGGAGGGCACTTACCGGTTTCTCCAAGAAGAGGAGATCCGCGTGAAGCGAGAGATCGACAACCAGAACATCACGCTGCACGACCGACTGAAGGCGTTTGCTGACCGGGTCATGACCGAGGAGGTCAAGTGGTCGAGCCGGGTGAAGCTCGAAGGCACGAGCGTTCAACTACACCTGAAGATCGACGACTACGAGGAAAGCAGCACCGGCACGGCTACGGTCGAGGTGCTGCTCTATGCCAACGAGGACCCGGGCGAGCTCAGCTTCAAGCGTGAAGGGCGCGACCTGCTGCTGTGCCTGCATGAGCAGTTTGGGGAGGCGCAGCGGGCGCTCCTCGACAAAGCGGTGCGCATCAGTGCATACCTGCAGGAGTTTCAGGACAGTGCCACCGGCGAGCGCCTGGAGGCCATGCACACGTTCAAAGACCAGCGCGACCGCGCCCTGAAGGATCTGCGGGCCTGGTTCCGAAAGGCGCTGGCTACCACCACGTATGTGTCAGACAACCAGCAGCTGGATGCGTCCGACAAGAGCAGCGGCTCGGCCGAGACGCTCTATCAGACGCTGCTTGACGAGCACCTGCACCGCGTGTACAGCAAGCGCGCCCTGGCCACTGAGTACGCCAGCAACCGCAGCACCGTGCGCCAGCAGGCGGCCCGCCAACAGATGGAGACCGATGATACGCTCACATCAGCCGAAATCCAGGTCAACCAGTTCCTGTCGCTGCACGGACAGCCCACGCTGGCCGATGTGATGCGCAAGTACGAGAAGCCGCCGTTCGGGTGGCAAGACACGGAGGTGCTGCACATCTTGCTGAACCTCGAAGCCAAGAAAAAGTGGGCCTTCAAGTGGAACAGCGAAGAGGCCGATCGCAAAACGTTTGTCGAAAAGGGCTTCCGCTCCGGCGAACAGGCGTCCATCACCCTCCACAAGCAGGAAGACGTGGACCCGGAGGTCATCGATAACGCGGTGACCGCCATCAACCACACGGTGTTCAACGAGACGCTGGTTGAGGCCTCGACCGACCCGCGCCGCCTCAAAGACCAGGTTGAGCAGGTGCTGTCGGACAAGGCCGACGCCGCCCGGGCCCAGGCTCAGCAGCACCGGGGCCGCCCGTTTGCGCATCACTTCGAGGAACTGGCCGAGGCGCTTAGCGCCGCCCGACAGGCACCCAACGCCGAGCGGCTCTTCAAGCAGGTTGCCGAGCGGGCCGACGCGTTGAAAGATCAGGTCGAGCGGGCGCATGAGCTCATCAACTTCTGGGAGCGCAACGGCGACACGTACCAGGCTATCAAGCAGTTCGTAAATAAGCACGCGGCCAACGACGACCTGCTCGACCCTACCACGACATCGCGGCTGCAGAAGCTGGCCTCGTATGTACGCAGCGAGGCGCTGCCCCACGAGCAGTTTCGGTCGATGCTCGACTACTACGAGGCCGCCCAGCAGGCCGTACAGGAAAAGGTGGACACGCTCCGCCAGCAGGCCGTGGATCAGTACGAAGACGTCTTCGACGATCTCGAAGCGCGCCAGCAAGAGATGGAGGTCGATAACGTGCTGCCCGACCGGGCGAACCAGCTCAACACGCTGCGCCGCACCGACAACCTGGCCAGCCTGAAGCAGAAAATATCGACCGTCAGCGACTTCCGCGCCAAATACCTCCAGAGCCTAAACGAGGCCGCAGCCTCTGAGCATGAGGATGCCCCGCAGAAGCCCTCCGAAATCTTCGACGTGCGCGACGAGATCAGCT
>CAZZCI010000065.1:0-10802 GCA_964653015.1 uncultured Rhodothermales bacterium | reverse complement strand
GCTGAGCGTCGGGGAGATGGTTCGGCTGCGCTCACCATGACAGGTTTTTTGGAGGAAGTTGGGGCACAGAGTTTAGCACGGTTCCCGTACCTAAATAATCACGTGTGACGCAGTACTACGCAACCAATGAGACCAACCCGTTACCCTTCAGACCCGTTCATGTGCTGAACCGGCTGCCGATGCATCCGTTCGGAGATACGCTGGTGTTGGTGCACCGGCCCGTTGGCTTTTCCCACGAGGTATCTTTCAGCATGACCGATTTCCCGTTTTCTCGATGTGCGGTGCTGGGCACCGGACTTATTGGAGGCTCTCTGGCATGGGCGCTCACGCAACGCGTAGACGCCTGCACCGTTGTTGGGTTCGACCGGCCTCGTGTGCTCGATCAGGCCACCGAGCGGGGCATCATTCACGCAAAAGCCGCCTCGATGGGACGTGCCGTAAAGGAGGCGGACCTGGTCGTGCTCGCTTTTCCTCCTGCTAAAATCGTAGCCGCCCTAGAGCAAATTGCGCCCCACCTGATGGACGGCGCAATCGTAACCGATGTCGCATCAGTCAAGCAGGCTGTTGTCGATCAGGCCAATGATGTCTTGCCAGAACACGTCACGTTTGTAGGCGGACACCCAATGGCCGGTGCTGAAACCGCCGGCATTGAAGGGGCCGATCCCATTTTATTTGAGAACGCGGCCTACGTGCTCACGCCAACCGACGCCACGCCGCCCCAAGCAGTCAATCGGCTGCGTGCACTCATCGATACGGTGGGAGGCACTGCACTGGAGCTATCGCCCGAGGCGCACGATCGTGTCGTTGCACAGATCAGCCATCTGCCGCAGCTGCTGGCCGTGGCGTTGATGCAGCACGCTGCCGAATCGGATGAGGATGCACTAGCATTAGCGGCGGGTGGATTTCGCGACCTGACGCGCATCGCATCGTCCCCCTTCGGGCTGTGGAAGGAGATTTTGGTTGGAAACCAGGGGGCCATTCTCGATACGCTAGCCGACTTTACGCGTCGCCTGCAAACGGTACAACGCCAGGTGGCCATGGGCGATATGGAAGCGCTCGAAACCGCCTTCACTGATGCCCGCACTGCCCGCGAACGCCTGCCTGAAGCCGCGTCGGGACTGATGCGCAACGTGTACGACTGCACCGTGCGCGTACCTGATATGGCAGGCGCGCTCCACGAAATGACGAAGCCTCTTGCCGCCCACGACATCAGCGTGGCCGATATTGAACTCTTGCGGGTGCGCGAAGGGCGCGGCGGGACCTTCCGACTGGCGTTTGCCTCGAAGCAAGCACTTGCTACCGCCCTGAACGTACTCAATGAGGCTGGATTCGACGCATGGGCGCAATAATTCGGTTGTGCACACCCGGCAACTGCACGTATAGAACGAACGGCCCAGGATCGTTGCATCCCACAAATGCGGATGAAATTGCCGTGGCTGGTTCGCTTTTGCATTGCATCCACTAAGCGATACCGCTATACTGCTCTTGTTCACTGTTCTACTCGCTTGGTATTCTTACGGTCATGTCCAACACGCTTGCCACAACGCCTCTTCATGATGTGCACCAAGCCCTGGGCGCACGCACCATGCCGTTTGGCGGATTCGATATGCCGGTTCAGTATAGCGGCATCATGGACGAACATGCCGCTGTGCGCAATGCGGCTGGACTATTTGACGTAAGCCACATGGGCGAAGTCTCGGTTACAGGCCCCCATGCCACAGCATTCGTACAACACCTCATCACCAACGATGTAGAGCGCCTTTCCGATGGCAAAGCGCTGTACACCGTTATGTGCACGCCTGAGGGCGGCATCGTAGACGACCTGCTGGTGTACCGCCGCAGCAGCGATCACTACCTGCTCGTCATCAACGCCGCCAACCGGGCTGATGATTGGGCCTGGATGCAAGCACAAAACGATATGGGGGCCACCCTCACCAACGTATCCGACAACTACGCCCTACTGGCGTTGCAAGGCCCCACCGCATTCGATATTGCCCGTCCGTTTGTTGGTCCGGCGCTTGACGACATCAGCTTTTACCACTTTGTGGAAGCCGACAACGGAGCATTCATGGATTGCGATCAGGCAATTATTTCGCGAACCGGATACACCGGCGAACCAGGACTCGAACTGTACGTGCCTCCTGAAGATGCCCCTCGCATCTGGAACACGCTGCTTGAGGCGGGAGAAGCGCATGGCCTGAAACCCGCTGGACTGGGCGCTCGCGACACCCTGCGCATGGAGGCCGGATACTGCCTGTACGGCAACGACATCACACGCGACACCAATCCGTATGAGGCTGGGCTTGGTTGGATCGTCAAACTCGACTCAGGACCTTTTGTCGGGCATGAGGCGCTGAGCGAGATTCACGAAAACGGGCCGGAACGTCGGCTCGTGGCGTTTGTGGCACAGGAACGCGGCATCCCTCGGGCCGGGCATACGCTCACGACACCGGCGGGAGAATCCCTCGGCCCCGTTACCAGTGGCACCCAATCGCCCACACTAAATACCGGCATCGGCCTGGGCTATGTACCGAACGACGACGCGTACACGGCCCCCGGCACCACCCTGGCAGTAAGCGGGCGCCGCTCGTTTGCTGTTGAAGTGGCCAAGCCCCCCCTCCACACATAGATCAAACGTACCGCCACTGCGGTTAACCGGTCTATCTATTTTATTCGCTTGTCTCATGGGGGCCCTCACGGGGCTGCCCTGTGCACACCTGATGCTTGTCTATTATGAATGTTGAGGTTTTCCTAACCCATACGACCGTTACCGAAGACGATGTACGCGATCGCACGGTTGTCGTCATCGATGTGCTTCGGGCCTGTTCAACGATCAACACCGCACTCTCTAACGGAGCACGTGCCGTCATGCCCGTGCTGGATATGGCTCAAGCCGGCAAGATCGCGTCGAACCTCGACCCCGATGTGTTTCGGCTAGGCGGAGAACGCAACGCCGAGAAAATCGATGGCTACCACCTGGGCAACTCGCCCCTGGAGTATACCGAAGAGGTCGTCGAAGGACGCGATATTATCCTTAACACAAGCA
Source organism: uncultured Rhodothermales bacterium (assembly GCA_964653015.1). GTDB lineage: Bacteria > Bacteroidota > Rhodothermia > Rhodothermales > Salinibacteraceae > Longimonas. Next base: position 7,756 of record CAZZCI010000065.1, on the reverse strand, counting down.
ACGGCACCAAAGCCATTGAACAAGCCAAAACGGCTGAACACTTGGTGGCCGGGTCGTTCCTAAACGTATCGCGCGTGGCCGACTTTCTGAAAAGCACCGGCATCGACGTAACCATTGTATGCTCGGGCCACGAAAACCGCGTGTCGCTCGAAGACACGCTCTGTGCCGGCGCCATTCTCGACCGGCTCTGGGATGGCGAAGAACCCAACCACGTGTCCGATGCCGCGCATACCGCCTACTCCCTCTACCTGTACAACAAGAACCGCCTTGAGGATACGCTGCGCAACGCCAACCACGCCCGGCGCCTCGTTGAAAATGGGCATGCTCGCGATGTAGACTACTGCTTTCAGCTGGACCACCTCCCCATTCTTCCGTACTATACAGATAACCGACTCGTCTTGCACGCATCGCACACCGCCGATACGGATGCTTCATCGGCCTCCCCACCGGCGTTGTAACATGCTGAAGAACAGCGCGTGCTCATGCCGGAAACGGCCTGCTTTGATCGATGCTTTTTTGTGCCATGGGACCCGATGCCCCTACATCGTCCGACGCGTTGCTGACCACGCAACGCAAGCAGGAAATCCTGGGGCTGTTACTCATTGCCTTGGCGGTATTGCTTGGCCTTGCCTTTTTCTCGTATAACCCGAGCGATGATGTCGCTCTGGAGCAGCAATCCCTGCTGTCTGCCCTCTTCTCCCCCGATCCCGACCAGGGAGGCGTACACAACGCACTGGGCTACCTGGGCGCCTGGCTGGCCGGCATCTTTGTGCCCAACGGACTCGGCTATTTCATGCTGGTGATCTGCGGTCTGCTGGGGTGGTGGGGCCACGCCCTGTTCCGAGACCGCACACTTGAGCCGCTCATTCGTCCTACGCTCTACACCGTCGGCATCATTCTGTATGCCGCAGTTTCCATTGGGTGGATCGGTGAACTGTTTGGAGGCGACCTGACGCGCTGGATCGGAGCCATCGGAACGGGCATAGCCGGGGGAATGCGTCACCTCATCGGTCTCTTTGGGTCGTTTCTCGTGCTTTCCATCACGGCTTTGGGGACGTGGATTGTTATGAGTGAGGGAGACGCGCAGGATTCCATCGACCGCCTCATCAACGCCCTTGTATACAGCGCGCATGCCACGCAACGCGGCCTCCGCTATGCTACCGCCCAAGCCCATGCGTGGCTAACCGACCAACGGGATGCGCTTAACGACAAGTGGACCGACCAGCGCTCCTCACAATCTACCGCGTCTCAACCTCCTCAAGAGCCCCCATCTCCCCCTGAAGAGCCGACCTCGACCCCGGGTCCACCAGACACACCAGATGAGCACCACCTCGAACCGAAGCCAGAACCCTCGTCCTCTGCGGAGGCACCCGCCGAGCCTCCTGCAGCGTCCACCTCCGCACCATCTGCTTCTACACCATCTGCTCCCGCCGATGCTTCGCCCGGTTCGTCGTCAAATGAACCGCTCCCCGATCCGGCCATCTGGGATACTTTAGACGCAACGGAACTGCAGGATACCGACTCCGAGGAGGACCTCGACATGGTCGACTTTGATGAGGTGTTGCACCATATGGAAGCGGCCCCCTCTGCACCAGACACCAATGCGCTTCCTCCCGAGATGCGCGACACCTCCACCGCTCCTCCCGCCGACCCGGAAACCGCGTCGGCGCCTCAAGATCATGATGATCGAGACGGCGATCCGAATCTCAACAACGGTACCCCGATCCACCTGCACCTCCCTTCGGAACGTGCCCCAATCTCGGAGACAAGCATCCCAGTGGAGGCTCCTCTTTCCGAACAGCGCGCCTACACGCCGCCGCCTATCGATTTACTGGAACCGCCCGCCGATCCGCCGCCGCTGCCTGCTGATTCTGTGCTGGAGGCCACGGCCCAGGCATTGCTCACGGCGCTAGGTACCCACGGCATCTCTGTAACCGACCTTACTATCACACCGGGTCCGCACATCACACGGTATAGGTTCGCTTTCGCCACAGAGGGCGCGGCCCATCGCCTGCATGAACGGGTTGACGAGATTGCAATGGCGGCCAATGAACCGGGCGCTCACATGCTTCCACCGGCTGATGCGCGTGCCGCATCCATCGACATCCCGCGTGCACACTCGCTCCGCGTGGGGATGCACGAAGTCATCGCAACCGAGACGTTTCGGGATGCCAAGCATGCGCTCCCCCTTCCGCTCGGATACACGCTTACCCATGAGCCGCTATGCGTTGATCTGGCAACGCTCCCTCATTTGCTTATCGCTGGCGCCTCGGGCAGTGGGGGCGCGGCGGCCCTGCATGCATTGCTGTTGGGCATGCTTTACGGCACCCATCCTGCTGCCCTGAACATGGTGCTCATTGCTCCCGAACGTCCCGATATGCAGCCCTACGCTCACCTGTCGGATCATGTGGTTGTGAATGCCTCCACGCCCGACGTTATCGTCTCCGATGGGACACGGGGGCAACACGTGCTGGCGCAGGTACGCCATGAGATGGCGGTGCGACAAGAGCGCTTACAACGCGCCCAGGCGACGACCCATGCCGCTTATAATCAAGCTTGGGAGGCCGGCATGCTGGATCCGGACCAGGGACACGCATCTATGCCACACCTGGTCATCGCCATTGCTGAACTGGCCGATATACTGGTGGATGCCGCTCCCGATGCAGAAACGCACTTGGTCGAACTGGCAAAGCAGGGCGCCTCGGTTGGTATCCATCTGGTGATGGCCACCGAACGGCCCTCGGTAGATGTCATTACCCCGCGCCTGAAACCGCATTTGCCCGCCCGCCTTGCTTACGAAGTGGCCTCGCAGGTCGACGCCCGCACAATTCTCGACCGGACTGGTGCCGAGCAACTGCTGGGCCATGGCGATGTGCTCTTTCAGCATAACGACGTAGTCTACCGGCTTCAGGGCGCATTGGGAACGGCTGCCGAAATAGAACGGGTAACGACCCACATCGCCGCGCAGCCCCCCCATCCTCCGATATCGCTTTCCGAACCCAAAGCTACAACCCCCACCGTACCACCGGCTCCTGCTACCGGCCAAACCGACCCCTTACTTCTGCAGGCAGCTCGCTTTGTCGTACAGGAGCAACAGGCCTCTCCAGACTTGCTGCAGCGCGGGCTGGCGATCGAATATCCGCGCGCAGCCCGGCTGCTGGATGCCCTTGAGCGCGCCGGCGTGGTCGGACCGTTTGCGGGCAAGCAACCACGGACCGTACGCATCCGCACGAAAGACGAATTACACGACCTGCTCTCGTAGCCCTCTCCACGAAGCCCCCCTTTTGACCTGTGACTTCCTTCCCCACCCTTGGCATTTTAGGCGGCGGACAGCTTGGCAAAATGATGGCCGCCGAGGCGGTGCGCCTTGGCATTGAGGTACGCCTGCTCTCTCCCAAGGAAGCCGGCCCCATGCAAGCGTACAGCAACACGCTCGTATCCGACTGGACCGACGCTGACGTGTTGCGCTCGTTCGCCACCGGATGCACCACCGTCACCGTAGAAAGCGAGTGGGCGCCCGCTGATGAATGTGCGCCCGTGTGTCCCGACGAAACCGCGCTGTGGCCGAGCCCTGAGACGCTTGGCTGGATTCGCCACAAAGGCGTTCAAAACGATCGGCTGTCGATGTATGACCTGCCGCAAGCCTCGTATGTACGGTGCCGCACAATTGAGGAGGCGCGTGCCGCGATGCAATCGTTAGGGCGTCCGCTGGTGATGAAGAAGTATGAGGGATCGTACGATGGCTATGGGAACCGCACGGTATCGAGCACCCGCGAGCTGGAAGCCGGGTGGCGTGCGTTAGCCGGAGACGATGGCGTGCTGGTTGAGAAGCACGTCGACTTTGTACGCGAGTTGGCCGTGCAAATTGCCCGGCGTCCGGGTGGTGAGTCGGTGGTCTATCCGGTGGTAGCGACCGAACAACATGACCACCGCTGTCACGCGGTGATGGCTCCGGCTCCCGTTGCCCCAGAGATCGCGACGCGCGCCCAAACCGTTGCACGCAAGGCGGTTGAGGCGTTCAAGGGGGTGGGCCTGATGGCTGTTGAGTTGTTTGAAACGCGCGAGGGCGAGATCCTCATCAACGAGATTGCCCCGCGCCCCCACAACACCGGCCACTACACCATCGAAGGCTGCGTCACGAGTCAGTTCGAGAACCACGTGCGCGCGGTGCTCGACCTGCCGCTGGGCTCCACCGAGTTGGTCGCCCCGCATGCGGTGATGGTAAACGTGCTGGGGCAGCGCGAGGGCACCCCGCCGCAGTCCGACGGCTGGCAGCAGGCGTTGGACGTGGAGGGCGCGCACATCCACGTGTACGGCAAACCCGAAGTGCGTCCCAACCGCAAGATGGGCCACGTAACTGTCCTCGCCGACACCCCCGAGGCGGCCCGCACCCGCGCTGAAGAAGCCGCCGCTCACATTACGCTTTGAGTATGTGTCCTCGTCGCGATGTACAACCGGCATGACCTTCGGCCCCTCTGCGTCCGACCAAGCAACTCGGGGGATGGTTTGAGAACGCTGAAGCATCCAATCAAGTGTGGCATAACCCTCCAAACATCCACCCCTCCACCCTTACCTACCTCCATACACCCATATGCCCAACAGCCAACCCGAATCTCCCCTCATCGGCATCGCCATGGGAAGCGAATCGGACCTGCCCGTGATGCGCGATGCCGCCGCTATCCTGCATGAGTTTGAAGTGCCGTACGAGATGCGTGTGCTCTCTGCGCATCGCACACCGGCCGTGATGCAGCAATACGCCGAAACTGCTGCCGAGCGCGGGCTCAAGGTAATCATTGCCGGAGCCGGAGGCGCCGCGCATCTGCCCGGCATGATTGCAGCCAGCACACCCCTTCCGGTCCTGGGCGTGCCCGTCAAAACCAGCACGCTCAACGGCATGGACTCGCTCCTTTCCGTGGTGCAGATGCCCGGCGGGGTTCCGGTCGGCACACTCGCCATCAACGGCGCCAAAAACGCCGCCCTGCTCGCCCTGCAAATCCTGGGCACCCACGATGCGGACCTTCAGGCGGCGGTGCGCGCGTATAAGTCCGAACTCATTGAGACGGTAGAGGGCATGGATACCCGCGTGCAGGCATTCGACCCCACTGATACGACGGATTAATCCCTGGCGGTGTAATGGAACGTGATTGCAACAGCCCCAGCGCCTTTACACAGCATTTCCATGCAATGATTGGGTGGATATGCATAGCGCTCCTCTGTACCGCCACCCAGCCGGCCCTCATTCTGGCACAGTCTGCCCACACATCAGCCCACAGCCCGCCCGAGTTTACGCTTGATGCGCCCACCGACGCCGACCTCGACGCCCTGTCGGCCCCCGCCCCCGGCGGTCCGGCCCCTGTCGCGTTGGCCCGCTCCGTTTCCGAATCCCTGCACACACTGATGCACTGGGCACCCTACAATGCCACCCACCAGAAAGGCCGTGTACGGATAACCAGCCGGGGGGCCACGACACTTAATCTCGGGTTCCGTCCGTTTGATTTGCCCGAAGGCGCCCGCCTCACCGTCAGCCGTCCCGATGGCACCCAGCAGCGCGGACCGTACCGGGCCGATCAGGCCGGATCCGCCCTGTTCACCCCGATGATTGAAGGCGAAACCGCGCTCGTCACGATCCTGCTGCCGCACGCAGTGGATCCGGCTGCCTTGCAGATGCGACTCGTGCATGTGGGGCATGGCGAGCCATCCGAGCAGCCCGCTGCCGACCCACTCCGCCCCCAGGCTTCAGGATCCTGCAACGTTGATGTGGCGTGCCCCGAGGCCGATGATTGGAGCGATCCGGTGCGGGCCGTGGGGCGCATCACGTTTGTGCGCAACGGTCAGCAGTTGGCCTGTAGCGGCGCCCTCATTGCCACCACCGAGGGCCCCACCTCACCCTACGTACTGACGGCCCAACATTGCATCGACACCCCCGATGTGGCCGAAACCGCTGTGTTCTACTGGAACTATGAGCACCCCAGCTGCCGTCCACCCGGTAGCTCCGAGAGCGGCAGCACTTCCAGCGCCGACCCATTCGACCAAACCTCTACGGGCGCACAGCTGCGTGCAAGCGTAGGCGGCCCCATGATTAGCGACGGCCCCGACATCACCCTGCTGGAGGTGCAGGAATCCCTCTCTCCGGCATTCGACCTGTTCTACACCGGCTGGACCCGCGCCGACACCGCCCCCGATGCCTCCACGACAATTCACCATCCGGGCGGATACGCCAAGCGAATCTCGTTCGACTTCGACCCGCCCACCATCACCGGATATGCGGAATTCAACTCCGGCGACACCCATCTGCGTGTGAGCGACTGGGATGTGGGCACCACCGAACCTGGCTCGTCTGGAGGCCCGCTGCTGGATCCTGAACAACGCATCGCAGGCGTGCTGTCGGGGGGATTCGCGGCGTGTGGCGTCAACGAACCGGACTGGTACGGGCGCCTGGCCGTGGCGTGGGAGGGCTCCACTTCGAACGAGCGGCTGCGCGACTGGCTCGACCCTGCTTCCACCGACGCTGAAACTGCCGACGGCCATCCACAGGGCGGACACATCGATCCGCCTCCTGGAATCGACGCGCTCACCCTGGCCACCACCGACGACCGGTCGGCGACCCTTTCGTGGACCGTTCCCGACTACACCTCCACCGATAATCCGCTGCAAGCGTACCGCGTACGGGTGGATACCGCACCCATCGAAACAGAGACCGACTTCGAGGCTGCGCGTCCGGTGCCTGCTCCGCCACCGCTGGACCCCGGCGACCCCCAATCGGTGACCGTGGAGGGGCTCTGGCCCGACTCGTCGTATGCGGTGGCCGTGCAGACCCAGAACGAAGCCGGACGCTCCACCATCACGTCGCTTGATGCGCCCGTCGAGCTGGAAGACCGCATCCCCCCCGCACCGATTGCTGACTTCAGCGTCGACTCGGCCACCTCCGACGCCGTAACGCTTACGTGGACCGCCACCGGGGCCGTGGCCGACCGCGGTCAGGCCGAACGCTACGAACTGCGCTACGCCGCAACCGCCCTGAGCTCCGCCGACGATTTTGCCACTGCAACGCCCGTCTCCACCGCCCTGCCACCGCCTGAACCTGCCGGCACCACCGAGTCGATCACGGTGCACGACCTGCCTGCAGACACGCCGACGTACTTCGGACTGATTGCCGTTGATGCTGCGGGCAATCGGTCGAAGGTCGCCACAACCACAGACCCGGTGGCGCTCATTGATCAGGCCCGCGAAATTACAGGACCCATTCCAAATCCCGTACGCAGCAGTTCGCAGATCGAAGTCGTGGTCGATACACCGCAAACGCTCCGCATCCGCCTGTACGACACCCTGGGGCGCGCGGTAGGCCGCACCGTGGATGCCAACGTGCAGGCCTTTCAACCCGAGCGTATTGATTTGCCAACCAGCGATCTGGCCTCCGGTACCTACTTTGCCCGCATATCCGGAGACACGTTCACCACCACCCGTCGCGTCGTTGTGGTGCGCTGAAGAGCAGTGCGTTAAATTGTAATCCGGTGGTGTTTTGTCAAACCTGAATCTTAGAGTAGGGCATGATTTGCCAACACGCATAGTCATCCCGGCCAAGGCGCCCCAGCGCCGCAGAGCCGGGATCTCCCCTGGCAACATAGCCGAATCGTTGGCCTCATACGACTCAAACATTGATCTCTGACAGAGAAGGAGTGTTGTGTCAAAGGTCAAAGTTTAGTAGCGCATGTGCACCCTAATGTATTGAGAACAACTCATAACCTTGTCATTGCGA